>CAYFKY010000011.1:0-16503 GCA_964343915.1 uncultured Polynucleobacter sp.
AAACTCCAAAAACTTTGGGTGGATATGTTTGGCTTGGAGGTGACGGGCACATTTAAATCAGAACGTGAAAACGTTGATGAAGATATTTGTGCCATGGGAAAGGGTGTGCATAAGGTTGAAGTTGATTTAATGCAACCAATTGACCCAGAAAAAAAGCCAGCGGTTCATGTAACTCCACTGAATCATATTGGCTTGTGGGTCGATAACTTGCCTGTTGCAGTTGAGTGGCTTAGTGCTAATGGGGTGCGCTTCGCACCCGGTGGCATACGTAAAGGTGCTGCTGGATATGACATCACTTTTTTACACCCCAAAGGTAATGAAGAATTTCCGATTGGCGGTGAGGGGGTGCTGATTGAGTTGGTTCAGGCACCAGAGGATGTGATAGCTGCACTTAGTTGATCAAACTTAACTTGCCAACAAAACAAAAACCGCCCAAAGGCGGTTTTTTTATTAAATGTTTTGTCTTAATTATTCTTATGCATAAACTTGCATGTAGGTGAGACCTTTTCTCCATTCAGCAAACGCTGCCAATCTAGGCGGCAATTCTCTGATAGCTCCGATAAGCAGTAAACCCTTGTTTTTATTCAATTCTTTGCACAAAACAAGAAATTCATCATCTGACAAGTGATTAAAACCGTATCTCACAAAAGGCTCCTATAAAGTTTCCTTATACCTATAACGCATGAGTTTTTAATTTGGTTGACTCAAATTAGATAATCTTTCAATTAAGCTCTTGTTGAGTGAAACATTTTCTATAGCTAGGGCATAATGTCGTTTTTACAGTTTTAAGTAATTAGCCCTTAATAATCATAACTAATTGTTTTTTCAGGAGTTTTCATGTCAAACTTGCCACAAGGCATGGCTATCAATGCCGAAGTTACCCCAGAATTCGCTACTATTTTGACTCCTGAAGCTTTGGCTTTAGTCGCCAAACTTCATCGTGCTTTTGAGCCACGTCGTCAAGAATTGTTGAAAGCTCGTGTTGAGCGCACAAAGCGTCTAGATGCTGGTGAAAAACCTGACTTTTTACCTGAAACAAAAGCTATTCGTGAAGGTGACTGGAAAGTTGCTCCAATTCCGGCTGCATTGCAATGTCGTCGCGTGGAAATCACTGGTCCTGTTGAAGCAAAAATGGTGATCAATGCATTCAATTCAGGCGCAGACTCTTACATGACTGACTTTGAAGATTCCAACAGCCCAAGCTGGACAAATCAAATTCAAGGTCAAATTAATATGAAGAAGGCTGTTCGTCGTGAACTTAGCCTTGAGCAAAATGGCAAGAGCTACAAGTTAAACGACAAGATTGCTACCTTGCAAGTTCGCCCACGTGGCTGGCACTTAGATGAAAAACATGTGACAGTTGATGGTCAGCGTGTTTCAGGCGGTATTTTTGACTTTGCACTATTTTTCTTCCACAACGCAAAAGAGCAATTAGCTCGTGGTGCTGGCCCATATTTTTACTTACCAAAAATGGAAAGCCATTTAGAGGCACGTCTTTGGAATGATATTTTCTGCATGACTCAGGATGAATTAGGTATTCCACGTGGCACGATCAAAGCAACTGTTCTGATTGAAACTATTTTGGCAGCATTTGAAATGGAAGAAATTCTTTACGAGTTGCGCGAGCACAGCGCTGGTCTAAACGCTGGTCGTTGGGATTACATTTTCTCTTGCATCAAGAAATTCAAGGTTGACCAAAACTTCTGTTTGGCTGACCGCGCTAAGGTGACAATGACATCACCATTTATGCGTGCATATGCATTATTGCTTTTGAAGACATGTCACAAGCGTGGCGCACCTGCTATGGGTGGTATGAGCGCGTTGATTCCTATTAAAAATGATCCTGAGAAGAATGCTATTGCTATGCAAGGCATCATTAATGATAAGAAACGCGATGCAGAAGATGGTTACGATGGTGGCTGGGTAGCTCACCCAGGTTTGGTTGAGCCAGCGATGGCAGAATTTGTAAAAGTGTTGGGTGATAAACCTAACCAATTTGAAAAACAAAAACCTGAAGTTAGCGTTACGGCATCTGACTTGTTGAACTTCCAACCAGAGACACCAATTACAGAAGCTGGTTTGCGTATGAACATCAACGTCGGTATTCATTACTTAGGTGCATGGTTAGCTGGTAATGGTTGCGTTCCTATCCATAATTTGATGGAAGATGCTGCAACAGCTGAAATCAGCCGCTCACAAGTTTGGCAGTGGATTCGTTCACCAAAAGGTGTATTGGAAGATGGCACCAAAGTAACAGCTGAATTAGTTCGTAAGTTGATCGCTGAAGAGTTGCCAAAAGTTAAAGCAAGTGGTGCAACTGGTCACTGGGACAGAGCAGCTGAGATTTTTGACACAATGAGTACTAGCGAGAAATTCGAGGAATTCTTAACTTTACCTTTGTACGAGGAAATCTAATTGACAATTTTGGCCATCGACACCTCAACACAGTGGTGTTCTGTGGCCTTGGTCAACCCAACAGGGGGCTCGGGAAATCCGCAGTCCCCTTTGTCATTGGTGCGTCATGAAAATCTTGGGCCTGAATCTAGTCAATATGCTCTAGATTGGGTGGAGCAATTACTCACTGAGGCGAATATAAATTTCAGAGATTTGGATGCTGTGGCTGTTGGCATTGGTCCGGGCGCATTTACTGGAATACGAATTGGTGTTGGTATAGGGCAAGGTATGGCATTTGCAGCAGATCTGCCTTGTTTGCCAATTGTTTGCCTGGATGCTGTTGCATTGGAAGGCATTCAGAGATTGCAGATAGCAAATAATGCAAATGTGCTGGTGGCGGTTGATGCGCGCATGAATGAAGTCTATTGGGCAAGGTATATTGTTCAAAGCAATGGTTTGCCAAAAAGAGTCGGGGACATTTATTTAACATCACCCCAAGATGTCGATTGCCCCAAAGACCCTTTTTATTTAGTTGGAAATGCTGTGATTAGTTACCCTGCAGAAATGACTGGATTGACTAATATTGCAATCGGCGTTGATTCTGAGGCTGTTCCACATGCAAGATCAATTGCTGCATTAGCTATAGATGCCCTTGCAAACGGCTTGCAAGTTAGTGCAGAAGACTTACAACCAATCTACGTTAGAGATAAAGTGGCTCAAACAATTTCAGAGCGTAATCAAGCTGCCTTGCAAGATTTATCGAAGTAGTCTTTTGAAATGATTAATGTGCGACTCTTACCCATGGCTGTTAAAGATCTCGATGAAGTCATTGAGATTGAGAGTCTGAGTCCTGAATCTACCTGGACTAAAGGTAACTTTATAGACTCACTCAATGCAGGATATTGGGCTTATTGTTTGCGTCGACTTGCTGAGGATGACGACGAGCCTGATGAGTTGTTAGCCTACTGTGTACTGTTGCCTAGCGTGAATGAACTTGAACTTTTGAACATCACTGTTCATCAAAAGTACAGAAAAAAAGGGTATGCACAAAAGGTTTTGCAAGTGATGGAGGATCTCGCATTATCTCGATCCATGGAAAATATATTTTTGGAAGTCAGGTCTAGCAATCAACCAGCTAAAAATTTGTATCAAAAATTAGGGTATTGCGAAGTAGGTGTGAGAAAAGATTATTATCCGTTGATTGTTGGTGGTCGTGAAGATGCCATCGTCATGAAAAAAAACTTAATAAATTCATAAAAATCATATGAGTCAAGTTGATTACTTAAATGCCATGGGTATCAGTACATGGGTAGTTAAAGATGAAGAAGTTACCGCAAGTAGAGATCGCCAGACATTGGCTGATAGCAGTCAAACTGAATTAAAGCCAGAGGTCAGCAGTAGCGATTCAATCGTATGGACATTTGTGGTTGATGATTTATCAGAGGTAGGCAACTTATTATTCGACAAAATTTTGGCTTCATTAATGCTTACTCGTTCAGCTATACAGTTAATGAGTAGCTCTAAGGCTCAATCTGAATCAATTAAAGGTCAAGTCATTGTTGCTATGGGTTCTGGCTTAGGTAAAAGCCTTTTGGCTTTGCAAGAGCCTTTTAATGAGCTTAGGGGAGCTGTTCACTCATTTGACCAGGGAGGAGATGAAATACCTGTGGTTCTAACTTATCACCCCGATGACTTATTGAAAAATCCATTAGATAAGATTAAGACCTGGCAAGACTTGATATTAGCCAGATCACTTATCTAAATCTTAATATTGAACAGATTAATGCTTATGCTCACCAATGAGGTGAAGCGAGTCATATTCCAATTGGTTTCGGTTGTGCCATCGAATGATGTAAATCATTAGTAGGCAAACAAAGCTGCCAAACATAACAATAACAAAGCTAACAGGAACTTCTAACCAGATTAGCAATGAGTACAGACATAGCATTCCTAAAACTGATAAGTTCTCATTGAAATTTTGAACTGCGATCGAATGACCAGCTGAAAGAAGGACGTGACCACGATGCTGTAAGAGGGCATTCATTGGAACCACAAAGTAGCCAGACATCCAACCAATAGTCATTAAGAAAATATATGCAATGAGTAAATATAAAGGCAGGGTGATGATTCCAAGATCAACACTAACATCTGGTATTAAATGTTTTCTGAAGATAGCCAGAACCATGACTAGACCACCCATTAAGACACCATAGATCAGTACGTTGAGTGATTTTTTAAGTGGAACTCTCCACGCGGCCCATACAGCTCCACCAGCAACGCCAAAAGCCACAACCGCTTGCAAGATGGCACCTTCAGACAAATTCATGCCCAATGCAGATTCAGCCCATTTAAGGACTATGAATTGAAGAGTAGCTCCAGCACCCCAAAAGAGTGTTGTTACTGCTAGAGAGATTTGACCTAAGCGATCAGTCCAAAGGGTTCTAAAACAGTGTTCAAAATCCTTTACGAGGCGAATAGGATTGGTTTCTTGTTGAGGATATACAGCACCTGTATCAGGGATCTTTAAGTTAAAAGCTGCCGCAATTAAATAGATGAATGCAATCACACAAATGGCTGCCTCAGGAGCTGTATCAATACTTGTGTTGATGACGGGTAGATCGAAAGCCAATAGGAATGTGGATAACTGATTAGAAATTAACATGCCACCAAATACTGTGCCCAAAATGATGGATCCCACAGTCAACCCCTCAATCCAACCATTAGCTGCTACCAATTTCTCTGGAGGCAATAACTCAGTCAAAATACCGTATTTAGCAGGTGAATAAGCTGCGGCGCCAAAGCCAACAATGGCATAAGCCATAAGAGGGTGGGCACTGAACAACATGGCCAGGCATCCAACAATTTTGATGCTATTGGTCCAAAACATGACATTGCCTTTGGGGCGAGAGTCAGCAAAGGCTCCCACAAAGGCAGCAAGAACCACATAAGATAGAACAAAGAAA
The DNA here is from genome assembly GCA_964343915.1 of uncultured Polynucleobacter sp. Taxonomy (GTDB): domain Bacteria; phylum Pseudomonadota; class Gammaproteobacteria; order Burkholderiales; family Burkholderiaceae; genus Polynucleobacter. The sequence continues at coordinate 5,358 of CAYFKY010000011.1, forward strand.
AGCTTCAGGAGCGGAGTCATCCAAGCCGGGGCTTGAAGCTGGTATAACAGTGCAATGGCTGCAATTAAGAGCGCGTTGTCTGCGAGCGACGAAAAAAATTGCGCCGCCATAATTGTGTAAAAACCTGGTTTCATTCGTACAATTCAGTTATGAGTTGTCATTAAAACACGAAAGTGAGTATTTTCTGTCTAGACCGATCTATGCCCACATAAATTCTGATGCCATGCGCCATAACTTGGAGCGGGTCAGAGAGCTCGTGCCTGGTTCAAAAGTATGGTCAGTAGTTAAGGCTAACGCCTATGGGCATGGGTTGGCACCTGCTTTGGAAGGCTTTAAAACCACTGATGGATTCGCCTTACTAGATCTAGCTGAAGCGAAGTCATTACGCGAAATGGGCTGGCAAGGCCCCATACTCCTATTAGAGGGGTTGTTTAGCCAAGAGGATATTTTTTTAGCATCTGATCTTCATTGTGATTGTGTCGTTCATCACATTGATCAGGTTGACTGGCTAGAAGCACTCAGTGAAGCTAAGCAAGGATCAGGTAGCCATCTGCCAAAGGTTTATTTAAAGATGAATACGGGTATGAATCGCCTTGGCTTTAAACCAAATCAGTACAGAGAGGCTTATCATCGTTTGCACTCTGGTGGCTATGCCATTTCTCATATGACACATTTTGCCAATGCCGACTATATTGATCGAAGGCCCAGCGTGGATGAGCAATCAGAGCTCTTTCATGAAGTCATTGAGGGCTTGGCAGGCGAGAGATCTTTAGCTAATTCCGCAGCTGTCTTATGGCATCACCACATGATTTTTTCAGATTGGGTTAGACCCGGAATCATGCTCTATGGCGCATCTCCATCTGGTAAGTATGAAGATATCCAACATGCCAATCTTCAAGCTGTAATGGCCCTTAATTCAAAGATAATTGGCATTCAACATCTAGATGCTCATGAAGCAGTTGGGTATGGCTCGAGATATAGAACTGATGTGCCAATTCGTATTGGGGTTGTTGCTTGCGGTTATGCAGACGGCTATCCAAGGCACGCGCCTGACGGTACACCTGTCTGGGTCGCAGGTCCCAAGGGGTTAGAGGATGGCAAAGTTTGTCGAATGGCAGGCCAAGTATCGATGGATATGATCACAGTTGATATCACTGATATGCCGCATGTGGATGTTGGTACAGATGTTCAGCTATGGGGAAATTTCTTACCTGTTGATGAGGTAGCCCAATCTGCCGGAACAATTGGCTATGAGCTGCTGTGCGCACTGGCACCCAGAGTGCCCAGAACTAACTAAATATGAATAAAAAAGGAAGGTATTTACCTTCCTTTTTTGTGTCTGGCTAGATATGTTTATTTACGCCAAATTTGCCACCAAGATGGCTTATTTTCATCAGCATCAGCCCGTTTACCAGTTACTAAGATGTTGCTGTTGGGGAAGTTAAGCTTTAGCACTCTTAAAGCATCATTACTGAGATCCTTCATATTTAAGGCTTCATAAGACTTATAAAGAATATAAAGCGCTTCTTCTGTAGCTGGAGCTCTGTCATAGTCCGTGATGGCTCGTTGAGCACGATTGACAGCAGCCAAATATGCTCCACGACGGAAGTAATAACGAGCAGTATTAACATCACTATCAGCTAATGAATTAACGATGTAACGCATGCGATCCAAAGCATCTGGTGTGTATTTGCTTTCTGGGTAGCGGGTTGTGAGAGTCTTGAATGCTTCGAATGCGTCACGTGCAGCCCTTGGGTCCCTCTCACTTAAATCTTGCCCAGTTAATTTACCTAGGAATCCCATGTTGTCATTGAATGTAATAAGACCTTTAAGGTAATAAGCGTAATCAACATTAGGGTGACCTGGATGCAATTGAATGAATCGATCTACGGCAACAATCGCTTGCGCCAATTCACCATCTTTCCAGTGACAATAGGCAACGTTAATTTGCGCCTGTTGCGCATAAGGTCCAAAAGGGTATCTGGCTTCTAACTTTTCAAAGTACTTAATGCATTTCGCATTGTCGCCGCCATCCATAGCGTCTTTAGCTTCAACATATAGTTTGTTTTGTGACCAACCAGCAGTCTCATCATTGGCATCGCCCGCACAGCCTGATAGAAGGGCGGTGGTTAATAATAAAGATAGTGAAACTAGATAAATTAATTTCGGACTTAAACTAGCGTTACTTTTAGATGAAAGGGCACCAAATTTTGGCATTACCAGATTCTCCTGAGATCAATGCATCCCATTATATCGATGAGGAGGAGTTTATTGCTGTAGTTGTGCCAGATAATTTGGCTGGAGAACGTTTAGACAAAGTTTTAGCCCAATTAATACCGCAACATTCTAGGAATCGTCTGCAATCTTGGATTGAGGGTGGGTTTGTGACCCTATCTGGAAATCCACTAAAAATTAGATACTCGGTGAGCGCTGGAGATCAAATTACTGTGATTCCTCAGGCGAGCGCAGAGGAACAAGCCTACCTTCCAGAGAATATTTCTCTTGATGTGGTTTATGAGGATGACGATATCCTCGTGATTCATAAGCCAGCTGGCATGGTGGTTCATCCTGCAGCAGGAAATTGGTCTGGGACTGTTTTGAATGCCTTACTTCATCATTACCCTAGCATTGCTTCTGTACCGCGTGCAGGCATTGTTCATCGACTAGATAAAGATACCTCAGGGCTATTGATGGTAGCTAAGACTCTTGAATCTCAAACTGACTTAGTTCGTCAGTTGCAATCCAGGCAGGTTATACGGCGTTACCTAGCGTTTGCCTGGGGACAGGTCAAATCTCAAACTGTGCATGCATCATTGGGTAGAGATCCGCGTGATAGATTAAAAATGGCTTTATTAACTGGTTCGGCCAGTAAACCCGCTGTTACTCATGTGCATCTACTTGAAACAGTAGAGTTCCAAAAAACCAAAATTTCATTGGTTATGTGTCGTCTAGAAACCGGTAGAACTCATCAAATTAGAGTTCACCTAGAATCATTGGGTAACCCATTGGTAGGCGATCCAGTCTATAAAAAGAAACTGCCAGGTGATGCAGTTGGATTATCTTTTGCAAGACAAGGACAAGCTTTACATGCTGCAGTCTTAGGTATAGATCACCCTAAAACTAAAGAACCTATGCTTTGGAAAGCTCCCTTGCCATTGGATATGCAGCAATTGGGGGAAGATCTGGGTTTTAGTGCGTCTTGTTTATGGCCAGACTGGGAATCATTTGATGTTTGATGCTTCTATCTACGGTGCCACTTCAGTTCCTGCGAATATAAGTATTCTCTTTACTGATAGGAAAGGTGGATTCAGTCTGCCGCCTTATGACAGTCTCAATCTAGCTACCCATGTCGGTGATGATTTGAGTACTGTTCAGAAAAATAGGGAATTACTGAACAGCAAATTACCCAATACCCCGGTTTGGCTGAACCAAGTTCATGGTTGTGAAGTTTTTGATGCGGATGATTGGAATGGGTGTCAGATACCTACAGCTGATGCTGCTGTTACAACCAAAGAGAATCAAGTGTTAGCAATCATGACAGCAGATTGCTTACCTATTTTATTAACTTCTAAGTGTGGTTCAGTTGTTGGAGCAGTCCATGCAGGGTGGCGTGGCTTGGCAAGTGGAATTGTAGAAAAAACTATACAAGCCATGCAATCAAAAATAATTACTCTACATTTGGACACTAATATTCAGGCTTATTTTGGCGCCGCCATTGGTCCAAAATCATTTGAGGTTGGCGAGGAAGTTAAAACTATCTTTGTAGAGCATGATCCTCAAGTCTCAAAACTATTTATTCCAACCGGGCGTGTTGGAAAATATATGGCTGATATTTATGGTTTAGCTAGGAATAGGCTAAATGCCATGAAAATTCATGAAATATATGGTGGTCAAGAGTGCACATACAAGAATATGAATTTCTTCTCCTATCGCAGAGATCAGGTGACTGGACGCATGGCCAGCTTGATTTGGATCAAACACTCAATTTAATCTTGTTAAGTAAGCTTTAAAGAAGTTTCGGATAGGGTTAATTCTTATAACGATTTCCCCAATAAAACCTCAGAATAGGGGTTGGACAAAAGGTCAATAATTACATTTAAGGGAACGTTATGGTGAATATGCAAGGCTTTGGTTCGGGTCCTAGCCTCGCTCCTCAGCATATGGCACTGATACCACCAGAAAAATTGGTGGAAATCGAGCAGCAATATGCCAAAGAGCTATCAGCATTGTGGGCTAATCCAACTGGTACACCCATCACGGATCGACGTTTTAGGGCCGATGCATGGCAAAACCCATGGAATCAGGCCACCGTTAATTTTTACCTACTTAACTCTCGCCACCTATTGAATTTAGCTGATGCTGTTGAGGCCGAAGCTAAAGTTAGGCAAAGAATTCGTTTTAGCATCGAGCAAATGATTGATGCTATGTCGCCATCTAACTTCTTGGCGACAAATCCAGAAGCACAGCAGCGCCTAATTGAAACAAAAGGCGAGTCCTTGCGCACGGGTATTTTGAACGCTTTGCAAGACTTGGGTAAAGGCAAGGTATCCCAGACTGATGAGTCAGCTTTTGAAGTTGGCAAAAACGTTGCAACTTCTGAGGGCGCTGTTGTTTACCAAACAAAACTGTTTCAAATCATTCAGTACAAGCCATTAACTGCAAAAGTTTATGAGCGTCCATACTTAATGATTCCACCATGTATCAATAAGTATTACATCCTAGATCTTCAGCCTGAGAGCTCAGTTGTGCGCTACTTGGTAGAGCAGGGACACACTGTTTACTTGGTTTCTTGGAAAAATCCTGATCCGTCTATGGCTGATACAACATGGGATGACTACATTGGCGATGGCGCTATACATGCGATTGAAACTGTTCAAGATATCAGCGGTCAAAAACAAATCAACATTCTAGGCTTTTGCGTTGGCGGCACAATCACCACAACAGCATTAGCCGTATTGGCAGCTAGAAATAAACACCCAGCAGCAAGCTTGACGCTATTAACTACTTTGCTTGATTTCTCAGACACAGGCATATTAGATGTCTTCGTTGATGAAGCTTTAGTTAGCCTAAGAGAAAACAGCATCGGCGGCAAGAATGGTGGCAAGTGTGGCATGTTACGAGGCGTGGAGTTAGCCAATACATTCTCATTCCTAAGACCGAATGATCTAGTTTGGAATTACGTAGTTGATAACTACCTCAAAGGAAACTCACCACCACCATTCGATTTACTCTATTGGAATGGGGACTCTACAAATCTACCAGGTGCTATGTATTCATGGTATCTACGCCATTTATATCTACAAAATGAGCTCAAAGTACCTGGCAAGCTAACTATTTGCGGTGAAAAAGTTGACTTAGGAAAAATCAAATGTCCAGTCTACTTATACGCATCACGAGAAGACCATATTGTTCCTTGGTGGTCAGCCTATGAGTCCGTCAAGCTGCTAAAAGGTGCAAAAGTACATTTTGTTCTTGGCGCTTCCGGTCACATCGCTGGCGTAATCAATCCACCAGCCAAGAAAAAGCGTAATTACTGGGCTAATTCAAAGTTGGCAGCAACTGCAGATGCATGGTTTGATGGAGCAAAAGAGATTCCAGGAAGTTGGTGGCCTGATTGGGCTAAGTGGTTAGTTCCTCATAGTGGCAAGCAAAAGCCTGCACCTAAATCATATGGAAATACTAAGTACAAGGCGATTGAAAAAGCGCCTGGCTCTTACGTTAAAGAAAAAGCAATTGATTAATTATTTGTAATTTTTATAGTAGCAAAGCACTCACATTAAGGGAGAAGAAGAATGAGTCAAAAGATCGCGTATGTAACTGGTGGTATGGGTGGTATCGGTACCGCTATTTGCCAACGTTTGGCAAAAGATGGTTTTAAAGTGATTGCAGGTTGCGGTCCTAACTCACCTCGTAAAGATAGATGGTTGGCTGAGCAAAAAGCATTAGGTTTTGATTTCACAGCATCAGAAGGAAACGTTGGTGACTGGGAAAGTACTGTGGCTGCTTTTAATAAAGTAAAAGCTGAGCATGGCAAAGTGGATGTATTGGTGAACAATGCAGGTATTACTCGCGACACAGTTTTCCGCAAAATGACACCTGAAGATTGGCGCGCTGTGATCGATACCAACTTGAATTCATTATTCAACGTTACTAAACAAGTCATCGACGGCATGGTTGATTCTGGCTGGGGTCGCATCATTAACATTTCATCTGTTAATGGTCAAAAAGGTCAATTTGGTCAATCAAACTATGCGACTGCAAAAGCTGGTATTCATGGTTTCACTATGTCATTAGCACAAGAAACAGCTTCTAAGGGTGTTACAGTCAACACTGTATCTCCAGGCTACATTGGCACAGACATGGTTACCGCCATTCGTGAAGATGTTCTTGAGAAAATCATTTCGACAATTCCAGTTAAGCGCTTAGGCACACCAGATGAAATTGCCTCAATCGTTTCTTGGTTGGCATCTGATCAGGGTGGTTTCTCAACCGGCGCTGACTTCTCGCTAAATGGTGGTTTACATATGGGCTAAGCAATTCCATGCCCCCAAAAAGGGCATATTGCTTAGTTTTTAGGAATGGGCTTGATTTACACATACAATATGCGTATTCAAGCCCAAATTATTTGATATGGTCACAAAAAGACAATCCGCTAAATCTTCAGGCATTAGGACTATTAAGAAATATCCTAATCGTCGTCTTTACGATACTCAGACAAGCACCTACGTTACCTTGTCTGATGTTAAAGGCTTGGTACTTGCGCATGACGACTTCAAAGTAGTTGATGCAAAAACAGATGAAGATTTAACCCGTGCGATTCTTCTACAAATTATTCTGGAGGAAGAGGCTGGCGGGGTGCCATTATTTACAACCCCGATGTTGTCACAAATGATCAGGTTCTACGGTCATTCTATGCAAGGAATGGTCGGGGGCATGCTAGAGAAAAATATTCAATCGTTCATCGATATGCAAAGTCAATTTGCAGAACAGTCTAAGCAGGGTGGTGCCACCCCTGAAAGTTGGGCTCAGTTTATGAATATGCAAAACCCAATGATGCAAATGGGTAACTATATTGAGCAGAGTAAAAATCTCTTTACTCAAATGCAAGAAAAAATGAAAGATCAAACCCCGAATGTTTTTACAGGGTTCCCTTTCACAACTCCCAACAAGAGCGATAAATAATTGAGCGGCAAGATTGGTTTTGTTTCCTTAGGGTGTCCTAAGGCTTTAGTTGATGCTGAGCGCATCGTCACACAACTTCGCGCTGAAGGCTATGAGATTGCAAAAGATTATGCGGGCTCAGACCTGGTTGTAGTTAACACCTGTGGTTTTATTGATTCAGCCGTGCAAGAAAGTTTGGATGCGATTGGTGAAGCGCTTGCTGAAAATGGCAAGGTGATTGTTACTGGTTGCTTGGGGGCAAAAAAGAATGCGGATGGCACTGATGTTGTCACATCCGTGCACCCTAAAGTGCTTGCAGTCACAGGGCCTCATGCAGCAGATGAAGTATTAAGTGCGGTTCATCAACATTTACCTAAAGCACATGACCCTTTTTCTGACTTAGTTCCTAAGGCTGGCGTAAAACTAACGCCTAAGCATTATGCGTACTTAAAGATATCTGAAGGATGTAATCATCGCTGTACGTTTTGCATTATTCCAAGTTTGCGTGGCGACTTAGTTTCACGACCCATTGGCGATGTACTGCTAGAAGCGCAACATTTGTTCGAGGCTGGTGTTAAAGAATTATTGGTGGTTTCTCAAGATACCAGTGCGTATGGTGTTGACGTACAGTATCGAACAGGTTTTTGGGATGGTCGACCTGTCAAAGCTAAATTGTTTGATATGGTTGAAGCATTAGGCAAATTAGCTCGTCAACATGATGCATGGGTGCGATTACATTATGTTTATCCCTATCCGCATGTTGATGAAATATTGCCCATCATGGCGAGTTTCGCGGATGAGGGTAGTGGGGTGCTGCCGTATTTAGATATACCAATGCAGCATGCGCATCCAGATGTGCTCAAACGCATGAAGCGCCCAGCTAGCGGTGAGAAAAATTTAGATCGTATTCAGGCGTGGCGTAAAGCCTGTCCAGACTTAACTATTAGAAGTACTTTTATTGCAGGATTTCCTGGAGAAACTGAGGAGGAATTTACCTATCTTCTTGACTTCATGCGTGAAGCAAAAATTGATAGAGCAGGTTGCTTTGCCTATTCACCAGTTGAAGGTGCCAAGGCCAATGAATTAGACGGTGCATTACCTGACGAAATCAGAAATGAGCGACAAGCCAGATTTATGGCAGTTGCTGAAGATATATCAACTCAACTTCTACAAGCTAAAGTGGGTAAGCGGATCAAAGTAATTGTGGATGCACTCAATGGCCAGGGTGGAGTAGGTCGCAGTCAATCGGATGCCCCTGAGATTGATGGTTTGGTTCACCTATTACCTACAGATAAGATTTCTAAAAAGTATCGAGTTGGTGAATTTGTGAAGGCCACGGTTGTTGGTACGCAAGGTCACGACCTCATAGCTCAGCTTTAGTTTTTGAGCAAAATTCCTTCATCTAAGTCAATTATTAGTCATTTTTTATGGGTGATTACCCTTGGTAAGTACTAATAGATTGTTTTAGACAGTTACTCGTAAGATTAGCCCTACAGACTAGTTTTTTCTATTAATAACAAGTAACAAGGGAGTTCCAGATGGCACGTGATGTTGTTGTATTGAGTGCAGTTCGTTCTGCTATTGGTGGTTTTGGTGGTTCATTGAGCAGCATGGAACCAGCTGAATTAGCTGGCACAGTCATGAAAGAGGCTGTGAATCGTTCTGGCGTAGACCCTAAACAAATTAATTATGTGACTGTGGGTAACTGTATTCCTACAGAATCACGTTTCCCATATGTTGCTCGTGTTGCTGCAATTCAAGCGGGTCTACCGATGGACTCGGTAGCGATGGCTGTTAACCGTTTATGCAGCTCAGGCCTACAAGGTATCGTAACAACTTCTCAAGCGATCATGTTGGGTGATTGTGAGTACGGTATCGGTGGTGGTGTAGAGGTAATGTCTCGCGGTATCTATGGTGCACCTGCAATGCGTACTGGTGCGCGCATGGGCGACACAAAAATGATTGACATGATGGTAGCCACATTGACTGATCCGTTTGGCGCTGGCCACATGGGTATCACAGCAGAGAATTTGGCTGCTAAATGGAATATCACTCGTGAAGAGCAAGATGCTCTAGCAGTTGAATCACATCGTCGCGCAACTGCAGCGATTGCTGAAGGTCGCTTCAAGTCACAAATCGTTCCAATCACTATGCAAACTCGCAAGGGTGATGTGGTGTTTGATACTGACGAGCACGTTAAACCTAATACGACCATGGAAAGCTTGGGCAAGATGAAGCCTGCTTTCAAGAAGGATGGTACTGTGACAGCTGGTAACGCTTCAGGTATTAATGATGGTGCAGCATTCTTTGTTTTAGCTTCTGCTGAAGCAGCAGCCAAAGCAGGGCAGAAGCCAATGGCTCGCCTTGTATCTTATGCATTAGCTGGCGTTCCTAATGACATCATGGGTGAAGGTCCAATTCCTGCATCTAAACTTGCTTTGCAACGTGCGGGCTTGACCATCGACAAGATGGATGTTGTTGAATCTAATGAAGCGTTCGCCGCTCAAGCGATTGCTGTTTCTAAGGGCTTAGGTCTAGACATGACGAAGACCAACCCTAACGGTGGTGCGATTGCTTTAGGCCATCCAGTAGGTTGTTCTGGTGCGTTCATTGCTACGAAGGCGATCTATGAACTTCACCGCACAGGCGGTAAATATGCATTGGTAACAATGTGTATCGGTGGCGGTCAAGGTATTGCTGTTGTATTTGAGCGCCTATAACTCTTATAAGCCTTTAAGGCTTGCCTCAGAAAGCCGCTAATTCGTTAGCGGCTTTTTTTATTGTTGCCTTATTTAGTTCTGTTACCTTAGCCACACAAGTGCTGGTAAGCCATCCTTATTAATCCAGACTATGGCATTTTGCTGATACAAATTCCCCATCTCTTGTGCTTCCTCAAGACTGATCCCCATCACTAAATAGCTATCCTCTTTCCATTTACCCTTTGGATCACTTCCTTGGCCAAGGAAATAGGGTAGTCCTGTAGCCACTATTCCATCCTCCAGTAATCGATTGGCTTTTGCATTCTCATCGATTGAAACTAACCGTCCCAATGGATTAAATGCTGTTATCAAACAGGCGCCATCAACACCATGATCCGTTATCAATCTCGCTAGAGCCTCGTTGTATTCATTAATCTTGAATTCAATCTCATAGCCTGGAGTAGAGACTAGGTAATTAGCGTTTTGGTATGTTTCGCCATATGTTATTTCTGATACATATATCTTATTTAACATAATAATGATTATGCGAATATATTGTTACTGGGCGTATGGCTTACCGTATAGCTTAGACCACCTAGATTTAAGCCCCGCAGCAATCTCAGACTGATTACTTTGTTCAGCAAACTCAATAGCCGTCATCTTCATGGCATTGCGTTTAGACAAATCTGCACCACGATCTAACAAAAGCTTCACAACATGGATATGGCCACCTCTGGCAGCCATCATCAATGGCGTTGTGCCATTGGGACTCAGCGCATCGATATAGGCATGTTTATCTAATAAATAAGTTGCCACGCGTTCGTGACCATTGGTAGCCGCATAATGCAAAGCCGTCCATCCAGGCTTATTAATTTCAACATCACGTTTATCGACCAAATAGACCAATAAATCGAACATATTGTTATATGCCATCATCATGACTGGGGTTTCACCAGCTAAATTGGGTCGTTCAAGGTCAATAGACGGTGTATCAACCAAGATTTTGATCACATCCATGGATTTTTCAGTGATGGCGATTGCAAGCGCAGAATTACCACTAGCATCCATAGAATTCGGGCTGACACCATGACTTAAAGCGTTTTTAACCGCTTTGACATCATTCATTTTCACTGAATTCAAGAACTCTTCAGCCTGATACTGACTTGATGTGGCAGAGTTATTTTGAGCAAAAACAGTGATGGTGCAAATTGATAATAATGTTGTAAAACAACATGTTGCTATATATTTATGCATTAAATTCTAGGTACTTTGAGCTTAAATAGGTG
>CAYFKY010000012.1:0-15867 GCA_964343915.1 uncultured Polynucleobacter sp.
AATAAAAGACCAAGTGGTTCTAAATTGCGAGCACGCTCAACAATTTCTGGGCCAATGTCTTTATTCAGTTTGAGTGCACGTAATAAACCTTCACCTCTTTCGCCATCTAAACCTAGTTCATTACTGAGATCTAGCAATAGTTCCCTGAGGTACTGCCCTTTAGCCACAACCTCATCTAAGAAGCCTGGCGCTAGCAATTGATTAATCACGCTACAACCCACAGCTGTCATGAGTGGGTTACCGTTATAGGTACCACCTTGGTCGCCTGGCTCGAAGCAAGCCACCTCATCGGTTGCTAGTAGTGCAGCCAATGGCACGCCGCCACCAATGCCTTTACCTAAAGTCATGATGTCGGGGTTGATGTTGTAAAGCTGGTGTGCAAATAGTTTTCCTGTGCGACCGCAACCAGCCTGAACTTCGTCGACGATGAGCAAAATATTATTGGCTTTAGTGAATTCGCGTAATTGACGCATGAACTCATGATCGGCTGGAATCACGCCGCCTTCACCTTGAACGGGTTCAAGCATGACGGCAACGGTTTTTTCATTGACTAATTTTTTAACTGACTCTAAATCATTCAACTCAGCTTTAGGAAAGCCTGGCACTTGAGGGGCAAACATCGTATCCCAGCCCTCTTTGCCGGATGCACTCATGGTGGCTAAAGTTCTGCCATGGAAACCATGATTAAAGGTGATGATTTCATAGGCGTGATTCTTATGTAGCTTGCCCCATTTGCGAGCTAATTTGATTGCACCTTCATTGGCTTCTGCGCCGCTGTTAGCAAAGAAAACTTTATTAAAGCAACTGTTCTCAGTGAGTAAGTTGGCTAACTGAATCATTGGCTCGTTATAAAAAGCAGGGCTTGGGTTAATCACTTTTCTAGCCTGCTTTTCTAGGGCTTCAATCATGCCTGGGTTTGAGTGACCTAAACAGTTAACCGCCCAACCTTGTAAGAAGTCTAAATATTTTTTACCTTGGTGATCGGTGAGCCAAGAGCCTTGACCTTCCACAAAAACCAATTCTGGACGCTTAGTGATGTACATCACTGAGTGTGTATCAATATTCATATTTTTAGACTCTGAGTTCATGATTCATTAAGAATTTAAACAATAATTTTTACAAAATGATTAAGCGGGTGTTTTTTTGGCTAGATCTGCTGCAGATGTAAATGCATCGGCATAAAACTCATCGCTAGGTAAACCACATTTTGCAACGAAATCATTTTTTGCTGATTCAACAACAATGGGGGCGCCGCAGGCATACACTTGGAAACCAGACATGTCAGGGTTATCTTGCATCGCCGCAGCATGAACAAAGCCTGTTCTGCCAGTCCACTGATCTTCTGGAAGTGCATCAGAAACAACTGGAATGTATTCAAAGCCAGCAATCTCTTTTGCCCAGGTCTGGCATAGCTCATGGTGATAGAAGTCTTTTGGACGACGACCGCCCCAGTAAAGCTTAATTGGGCGTGAGATGCCTTGATGGCGAATGTGTTCCACAATGCCTTTGATGGGGGCAAAACCTGTACCAGAGGCGATGAAGATGATTGGTTTATTAGAGTCTTCGCGTAAGAAGAAGCTGCCCAAGGGGCCTTCAAAGCGCAAGATATCCTTTTCTTTCATCACCGTGCCTGATTCACTGCTGCCAAACACAAAGTCTGTGAAGGCGCCACCCGGCATGTGCCTGATATGTAATTCTAGAGGGCCTTCTTCGTGAGGGGCGCTCGCAATTGAGTATGCTCTGCGTTTGTCTTTGAGTAAGAACTCAATGTACTGACCCGCCACAAATTGAAATTTTTCAGTAGCAGGAAGTTGTAACTTCACAATCACCACATCATCAGTAACGCGATTTAGGCTAGCAACTCTGCAAGGAATCTTTTTAATCACCACATCGCCATGAGCTTCGACCTCTCTGACATCAATCACGAGATCTGACTCTGCTTTAGCGCAGCAAAATAAAGCCATACTGTTTAAGGCTTCCTCACCGCTTAGTGCTTTTTCGTTGTGGTCGCCGTGACTCACGCAACCAGACTCAACTTTGCCTTTGCATGAACCGCAGGCTCCGTTTTTGCAGCCATATGGTAGATGAATGCCTTGTCTCATGGCTGCTTCTAGAACAGTTTCATCACTATTTGCACTAAAAGTTTTTCCGCTATTTTTAATGGTAATTTGGTAAGACACTGACATTCCTTTTTTAAAGCATTACGATTGAGTTCATGCAACGTATAGGTAAACCTAGAATTCTCATTGTTGGTTGTGGCGACGTCGGTATGCGCTTGCTGCCTCTATTGGTCAAAAAATACAGAGTTTTTGCTCTGACTTCCTCGCAAGACAGGATGACTGCATTGAGGCAGGCTGGTGTGACCCCTATTTTGGGGGATCTTGACCATGCCCATACACTCTGGCGCTTACCGCACTTAGCTGCTCAGGTGGTTCATTTAGCCCCGCCACCATCTCAAGGCACTATTGACACCCGAACGCACAACTTATTACGGATTTTAGCGCAGGGGAGTGGTTTTATCAGACAACTGGTCTATATCAGCACAACAGGTGTCTATGGAGATTGCCAGGGAGCTACGATTGATGAAACGCGCACAGTTAACCCTCAAAGTGCCAGAGCTACTAGAAGAGTGTCTGCAGAGGCTCAAATTAGAGCTTGGGCTGTTGCTCATCAAGTTCAAGCTCAGATTTTGAGAGTGCCTGGTATTTATGCGGGTGATCGACTTCCTGTGGATCGAATTACCCGCCAGTTACCAGCATTAGTTAAAAGCGATGACGTTTATACCAATCATATTCATGCGGATGATTTAGCAAAATTAATCACCTATGTCTTATCTAGAGGTAAAGCCCAGCGTGTCATCAATGCTTGTGATGACAGTGATATGTTGATGGGAGATTATTTTGACTTGGTGGCTGAGGCATTTGATTTGCCAAAGCCTCCTAGGGTTACACGACAAGAGTTACCCAACTTGGTTGAGCCTATGACGCTCTCATTTATGAGTGAGTCTAGGCGCATACAAAACCACCGTTTGAGCGAAGTTAAATTTCGTTTAACTTATCCAACGGTGGCAGATTTTTTAAAAAGTACTAAAGCTACTTAAATTACTTCCAAGTGTCCTTGAGTCCAACGCACATATTAAATACTGGCTTGGCACTAGTGTGGTCAACGCGGTCTGCAACAAAATAGCCATGTCGTTCAAATTGAAAGCGTTGTTCTGCTTTGACATTGTTCAAGCTTGGCTCTAGGTAGGCGGTTAATACTTGCTTAGAGTTGGGGTTGATAGCATCTAGGAAATTTTTATCGCCGCTATCTGGATGTGGATCTGTAAACAGCCGATCGTATATGCGAATCTCGGCCTTGATTGCATTTTTCGCACTAACCCAATGCAGGTTACCTTTGACTTTGTAGTTATTTGATTCAGGGGTGCCACTCTTACTATCTGCAAAATAATTGGCATGAACAGCGATGACTTGACCATTGGCGTCAGTGTCGTAGCCTGTGCATTCAATGACAAAGCCATGGCGCAAACGCACGCGACTACCTGGTTGACCATCTTTAGGTGGATAGAGTCTAAAGAAACCTTTGATTGGTTCGATCATGAAGTCGTCAGCCTCAATCCAAAGTTCTTTAGTTAATGTGAACTCACGACGACCCCAGTCTTCGTGGTGTGGATGTTTTGGTGCTGAGCATGGCTCTTCCACTGTGGAATCAAAGTTATCAATAATCAATTTGAGAGGCTTTAGCACCGCGAAAGCTCGTTCTGCTCTGGCATCTAAGTCATCGCGCAGTGCTTGTTCAAGAACTGACATATCAATCCAGCTATCAGCTTTTGATACACCGATACGCTCACAGAATAGTCTCAAGCTTTCAGGCGTGAAGCCGCGTCTTCTGATGCCAACTATGGTAGGCAAACGAGGATCATCCCAGCCATCAACGCGTTTCTCTTCAACTAACTGCAGTAACTTGCGTTTGCTGGTGATCGCATAGGTCAAGTTAAGGCGCGCAAATTCATATTGCTTAGGTAGTGGACCTTTAAATACACCCACATCCTTTAATGCTTCTAAGACCCAATCGTAAAGTGGTCGATTGTTTTCAAATTCCAGAGTGCAAATCGAATGCGTGATGTTTTCAAGAGCATCAGAAATACAGTGCGTGAAATCATAAAGTGGGTAGATGCACCATTTATCGCCAGTGCGGTGATGGTGAGCATGACGAATGCGGTAAATCACTGGGTCGCGCATCACAATATTAGGGTGCGCCATATCAATTTTTAATCTCAACACATGGGCGCCGTCTGGGTATTTACCCGCCTTCATGTCTCTGAATAAATTTAAATTCTCTTCAGGACTGCGATTTCTAAAAGGACTGTTGGTGCCTAATTGTGTAAAAGTGCCACGATTCTTATGAATCTCATCAGCAGATTGACTATCAATATATGCTTTGCCTGCTTCGATTAGTTTTTCAGCAAATGCATACAGTTGATCAAAATAATCGCTTGCATAGTGCTGATGTTCTACGCCATCTTCAATCCAGTCAAAGCCTAACCATCTGACAGCATCAATGATGCTGTCAACGTACTCAGTTTCTTCTTTGCTGGGATTGGTATCGTCAAAACGCATGTTGCAACGAGCGCCATTGGGCGCATGCCCATAGTCTCTGGCAAGCCCAAAATTGAGGCAAATACTCTTGGCGTGACCGATATGAAGGTAGCCATTAGGCTCCGGTGGAAATCGAGTAATAACGCTTGGAAGTGGCTTGCCAGCTTGATCTAAGCGGTTGGCATGCTTGCCACTGGCTAGATCAGCATCAATGATTTGGCGCAAAAAATTCGAGACCTCTAGGGTCTCGAATTTAGAAGGGGATGGGTTCTTCTTTTCAGACATTCCCATATTGTAAATTTATTCTTCGACGAAGGCCTCTTCTCTGGTTTTCTTAACAGCTGGCAAGGTCACAATAACAACCAATGCAGCAGCAGCAATCAATAAGCCAAGAGATAGCGGTCTTGTTACAAATACTGTGAAATCACCCCTAGCTAACAACAAGGCGCGACGGAAATTTTCTTCCATCATAGGTCCTAGAACAAAACCTAAGAGTAGTGGCGGAGCTTCGCAACCCAATTTCACGAATAGATATCCAATCACGCCGAATGCTGCAGTGATGAAAATATCGAAATTAGTATTGTTCACTGTGTAAACACCGATACAGCAGAACACAAGGATTGCTGGATACAAATGTTTGTATGGAATCGTCAACATCTTGACCCAAACGCCGATCAACGGCAAGTTCAAGATGATCAACATGAAGTTACCAATCCACATTGATGCAATCAAACCCCAGAATAGTGCTGGGTTAGAGCTCATCACTTGTGGGCCTGGCTGAATGTTGTGAATCGTCATGGCGCCTACCATCAACGCCATCACAGCATTAGGTGGGATACCTAATGTTAATAATGGGATGAAAGATGTCTGAGATGCAGCGTTGTTAGCACTTTCTGGGCCAGCCACACCTTCGATTGCGCCTTTACCAAATTCAGCACTGTGCTTAGAAGTTTTCTTTTCTAATGAGTAGGCTGCAAACGCGGCAAGAGCTGCACCGCCGCCAGGTAATACGCCAAGAATAGAACCGATGCTAGTGCCTCTCAGAATGGAAGGCATCATGCGTTTAAAGTCTTCTTTGCTTGGCCAAAGTGAGGTCACTTTATCCAAGAATGTTTCGCGCTTTTCTTTTTGCTCTAGGTTGCTCATGATTTCAGCGAAACCAAAAACGCCCATAGCAACTGATACGAAACCAATACCGTCTGTAAGTTCAGGAATGTCAAATGAATAGCGTGCAGTACCTGAGTTAACGTCTGTGCCAATCAAGCCCAATAAAAGACCTAAAACAATCATCGCGATCGCTTTAACTAATGAGCCAGAAGCCAACACCACCGCACCGATTAAACCTAGCACCATCAACGAGAAGTACTCAGCGGGACCAAATTTAAAAGCTATTTCTGATAGAGGTGCTGCAAATGCTGCTAATACCAAAGTTGCTACGCAGCCCGCAAAGAATGAACCAAAGCCAGCAGTAAACAGAGCAACGCCAGCGCGACCGCGTCTAGCCATTTGGTAACCGTCAATCGCGGTTACCACCGACGACGATTCGCCTGGGATATTCACCAGAATCGCAGTGGTTGAGCCACCATATTGAGCGCCGTAATAAATGCCGGCCAACATAATCAGAGCTGCAATTGGAGGTAGGGCGTAAGTTGCTGGTAACAACATCGCAATTGTTGCGATAGGACCTAAGCCAGGCAATACACCAATCATGGTACCCAGTAGGCAGCCAATGAAGCAGTAGAGTAGGTTTTGAGCTGTGAACGCCGTTGCAAAACCAAGAGCTAAGTTATCTAGTAATTCCATTTATTGATCTCCTGGCAATTAAGCGGCTAAAAAGCTTGGCCAAACTTGGAATTGAAGTTTCAATCCCCAAATAAAGGCAACATAAGCAATCACATTCAAGATGATGGCATTAACAACAGTGCCCTTCCAATGGAATTCGTGGCTTGCCATGGCTGAAATAAAAATCAACATGATCAATGACACCACTAAACCCATTGGCTTAAGTACTAAGCCAAATAAAATGACAGAGCCAGTGACCCACATCACTGAGACCCAATCCCAGCTAGCTAATTCATCTTTTGATGTCTTGGCAGACATCGAAGTCATTGTGATGATGGCACCTAAGAGCGCTAGAACAATGCCTAACCAGAATGGAAAGTAACCCGGCCCCATCTTTGCTGGTGTGCCCATGTTGTATGTTGTGGCGACGTAGGCAAATAAGATGCCGACAATCACAAACATTAAACCTGAGGCAAAGTCTTTTTGGCTGCGAATTTGCATAAATGTTTCCCCAAAATTTTTATAAAAAAGCTTTCTTTGACAGAATTGTAAGCTTTCTTAAAGGTTGAATTCAATTTTTGTTTGCAGGGGTTTATACCTAGACACTGCTCTCTGAGTCATAATTACGCACATGAAAGTTACTCAAATTCGCGAAAATTTCTTAAAGTTCTTTGAATCTAAAGGCCATCAGGTCGTTTCTTCAAGCCCCGTGGTGCCAGGTGATGATCCAACCCTGTTGTTCACCAATGCGGGTATGAATCAATTCAAGGATGTGTTTTTAGGCTTTGACAAGCGCCCATACACCAGAGCTACCACTGCTCAAAAATGTATTCGTGCAGGTGGCAAACACAATGACTTGGATAACGTTGGTTATACCGCGCGTCATCACACATTCTTTGAGATGCTTGGCAATTTCTCTTTTGGTGATTATTTCAAGAGAGACGCAATTAGTTATGCATGGGAACTTCTAACAACGGTTTACAAATTACCTGCAGATAAATTGTGGGTCACTGTCTACGCTGAAGATGATGAGGCATATGACATTTGGGCTAAAGAAGTGGGTGTGCCAACTGAGCGCATTATTCGTATTGGCGATAACAAGGGCGCACGTTACGCATCAGATAATTTCTGGATGATGGGTGATACAGGCCCATGTGGTCCTTGTACAGAAATTTTCTACGATCACGGCGAAGATATTCCTGGCGGCCCTCCTGGCAGTCCTGAGGAGGATGGTGATCGCTATATTGAGATTTGGAACAACGTCTTCATGCAATTCAATCGTGATGAAGATGGTGTGATGCATCCATTGCCAAAACCTAGTGTTGATACTGGTATGGGTCTTGAGCGTATTGCGGCAGTTTTACAACACGTTCACTCAAACTATGAGATTGATTTATTTGTTAATTTGTTGGCAGCAGCTAAATCGGCAGTAGATGGTGCTGGTGCTGGTAACTGCGATAGCAGTAGTCCTTCACTCAAAGTAATTGCTGATCACATCCGTGCATGTTCATTCACAGTAACAGATGGCGTGATTCCAGGTAATGCAGGACGCGGTTACGTGCTACGTCGTATCACTCGTCGTGCAATCCGCCATGGTTATAAGTTGGGGGCGCGTGCACCATTCTTCCATAAGCTGGTGAGTGCCTTAGTGAAAGAGATGGGCGATGCCTATCCTGAACTTAAAGCCAATGAAGCGCGAGTGACAGAAGTATTAAAACAAGAAGAAGAACGTTTTTTCCAAACCATCTCTAATGGTATGGAAATTCTTGAAGCAGCCTTGGCTGGTTCATCTAAAGTGATTGATGGTGAAACTGCATTCAAGTTACATGACACATTTGGTTTCCCGCTTGATTTAACCGCTGACGTATGTCGTGAGCGTGGCGTGACTGTGGATGAGGCTGGTTTTGAAGTCGCTATGAATCGCCAGCGTGATCAAGCGCGTGCTGCAGGTAAATTTAAAATGGCTCAGGGCTTGGAGTATGCCGGTGCGCCAACTGTATTCCACGGTTACGATAGTTTGACTCAAGAATCAGCAAAAGTATTAGCCTTGTATGTAGACGGTTCACAGGTGCCTTCTATTAAAGCGGGCGATAACGCTGTGATTGTTTTGGATAACACGCCTTTCTATGCTGAATCAGGCGGACAGGTTGGTGATGCAGGTGAGTTGCGCAACACAACTAGTTTGTTTGATGTTGAAGACACGTTAAAAATTCAAGCAGATGTATTTGGTCATCACGGACAAGTTTTAGAAGGCGAGATCAAGGTTGGCGATCAGCTCAATGCCAAAGTAAATGCTGAGCGACGTGCTAGAACAATTCGTCATCACAGTGCGACTCATTTGATGCACAAAGCCTTGCGTGAAGTATTAGGCACTCATGTGCAGCAAAAGGGTTCATTAGTGGACCCTGATAAAACACGTTTTGACTTCACACACACAGCTCCAATGACTGCAGAGCAAATTGCTCAGGTAGAGCAATTGGTTAATGCGGAAATTTTGGCTAACGTTGCAGCTTCAGCAAAAGTGATGAGTTTGGATGATGCACAGAAAACTGGCGCCATGATGTTGTTTGGTGAAAAGTATGGTGACACTGTTCGTGTACTTGAGATTGGTTCATCAAAAGAGCTTTGCGGCGGCACGCATGTGCAACGTACTGGTGATATTGGCGTATTTAAGATCTTGGCTGAAAGTGGCGTGGCAGCTGGTATTCGCCGCGTTGAGGCGATTGCAGGTGATCGCGCTCTCAGTTACTTGCAACAGCTAGATACGCAAATCAATCAATTGGCAGCTAGCTTAAAAGCCACACCAAGTGATTTGGCTCAACGCATTGCTCAATTGCAAGATCATGCCCGTTCTCTAGAAAAAGAATTGGAGCGATTGGGCTCTAAGTTGGCAGCTAGCCAAGGGGATGAGTTGGTATCTAAAGCCGTTGAAGTAAATGGCGTGCGTATTTTGGCGGCACAGCTAGAAGGTGCTGATGCCAAGGTGCTCAGAGAAACTCTGGACCAGTTGAAAAATAAGTTGAAGTCGGCAGCCATTGTTTTGGCATCAGTACAAGACGGCAAAGTTCAGTTAGCTGCTGGTGTAACGGCAGATACTGTGGCAAAAGTTAAAGCAGGCGACTTAGTTAATCACGTTGCTCAACAAGTGGGTGGTAAGGGTGGTGGCAAGCCTGACATGGCTATGGCTGGTGGCACAGACCCTAAAGGACTTGTTGCGGCACTGAATAGCGTTCAAGCTTGGGTGACAGAGCGTCTATGAGCAACCCTAAAGTAGATAAAGAGGTGGATGCTAGCGGACTGAATTGTCCGCTACCTATCTTGAGAGCTAAAAAGGCTTTGGCAGAGATGCAAAGTGGTGAGGTTTTAAAGGTGATTGCCACAGACAGCGGCTCTGAGCATGACTTTCCTACATTTGCTAAGCAAACCGGCAATGATTTGTTAGCCAGCGAAAAATTAGCAGACGCTTTTGTTTTCTATCTTAAGCGTCGCTAATTAACGCATCATTAGCGAGTCTTCAAAAACTCGCTAAATCCGTCTTTCACCTCAGGGTGACGTAAAGCAAAATCAACTGTAGCTTTTAGGTAGCCTAATTTGCTACCGCAGTCATATCGCACGCCCTCATACTCGTATGCCAAGACTTGTTCTTGGCCAAGCAAGGATTGAATAGCATCTGTCAGTTGTAATTCACCGCCAGCACCTGGTTTGATGGTGCGGATGTGATTAAAAATTCTTGATGACAAAATATAACGCCCTACAACGCCCATGTTGGATGGGGCTTTGGTAGGCTCTGGTTTTTCAACAATGCCATTTAATTTATAGATGCGGTCGTCGAATATCTTTCCATCAATCACACCATAAGATTTACTTTGCTCTGGTTGAATTTTTTCAACGCCCAAAATAGAGCTGCGGTAGTGCTGATATTTATCAACCATTTGTTTCATGATTGGAACTTGCCCGTCTAATAAGTCATCGGCCAAGATCACGGCAAAAGCCTCATCTCTGATGAGTTTTTCGGCGCATAAAACTGCGTGACCTAAACCCAGTGCTTCTGGTTGTCTGACATAAACGCAATCCACATGACTTGGCTTGATGCTGCGCACCAAAGCTAATAAATCTTTTTTATTCTTAGCTTCTAGTTCAGCTTCTAGTTCATAGGCTTTATCGAAATGATCTTCAATAGCCCGTTTGCTACGACCTGTAACAAAAATCATCTCAGTGATGCCTGCTGCCATGGCTTCTTCAACCGCATACTGGATCAGCGGTTTATCAACCACGTTAAGCATCTCTTTAGGACTGGCCTTAGTGGCTGGTAAAAACCGTGTGCCAAGACCTGCTACTGGGAAAACTGCTTTGGTAACTGTTTTATTCATATCAAGATGGTAAACGACTTAGTTGACTGTTTAGTTTTTCTAACAAAGATTCAAAATCAGCTAAACGTTGCTTCTCTTGAACAACCACTGCTTCGGGGGCTCTTGCCACAAAACTTTCGTTGTTGAGTTTTGAGTTAGCTTTAGCAATCTCAGCACTGATACGCTCAATTTCTTTACCAAGACGGGCTTTTTCAGCAGCCACATCAATTTCAACTTTTAGCAAAATTTTTGTGTTGCCAACAATAGCTACTGGAGCGCCTGCGCCATCACGCTCTAATGCGGCGTCATCTTCGTAAATTTTGACTTCAGATAACTTAGCTAGTGCCTGAATATATGGGGCTGCAATAGTTAAAAACTCTGAATCACCTTTAATGTATAAAGGTACGCGTTGTGCTGGTGAAATTTGCATTTCACCTCTTAAGTTGCGACATGCATCCACCAACGCTTTTACTTCAGCAACCCAGGCCTCACTCGCTTCACAATGTTTTTGTGGTTGCGCGATGGGGTAAGGTTGTAATGCAATCGTTTGTTTTGTTTGTTGATCAAGCGCTTTACCAGACATAGGCGCCACGATTTGCCATAACTCTTCAGTGATGAACGGAATCACTGGGTGGGCAAGACGCAGAATGGTTTCTAGTACGCGCAACAATGTGCGACGTGTGGCGCGTTGTTGCGCAGGGGTGCCAGTTTGTAACTGAACCTTGGCAAGTTCTAAATACCAATCACAGTACTCATCCCAAACAAATTGATAGATAGATGTGGCGATATTGTCAAAACGATAATCTTTAAAACCTTTATCAATGTCGGCTTCAACGCGTTGCAATAAAGAAACAATCCATCTATCAGCAGCTGAAAAGTCTAGATAGCCTTCTGGGCCGCAACCGCCACCGCATTCGCCTATACCGTTTTCTTCATCTGTGCCTGGGCAGTTCATTAACACAAAGCGAGTGGCGTTCCACAGTTTGTTACAGAAGTTGCGATACCCTTCGCAGCGCTTTTGGTCAAAGTTAATGTTTCTACCCAGTGTAGCCATCGATGCAAAAGTGAACCTCAGTGCATCTGTACCAAATGCAGGGATGCCATCTGGAAACTCTTTTTTGGTTTTCTTGGTAATGCTTTCGGCTTGTTTAGGATTCATTAATCCAGTTGTACGTTTAGCCAAAAGAGTTTCAAGATCAATACCATCGATCAAATCAATTGGGTCCAAAGTATTACCTTTGGATTTACTCATTTTTTGACCTTCAGCATCACGCACTAAACCATGAACGTAAACAGTCTCAAATGGAATCTTGCCGGTGAAGTGGCAAGTCATCATGACCATGCGCGCCACCCAGAAGAAAATGATGTCAAAACCTGTTACTAATGCTGAGGATGGTAAGAAGTGAGCTAGCTCAGGGGTCTTATCAGGCCATCCTAGTGAAGAGAATGGTACTAGTGCTGAGCTAAACCAAGTATCTAGTACATCATCATCGCGACGCAATGCGCCACTGTAACCATTGGCTACCGCTTTTTCTTTGGCTTCGGCTTCTGATCTGGCCACAATGATCTTGCCATCATCTTGATACCAGGCTGGTATTTGGTGACCCCACCATAGTTGGCGTGAGATACACCAGTCTTGGATACCTTCTAACCACTGGTTGTAGGTTGTTGTCCAATTCTCTGGAACAAATTTAACATCACCACACTTCACTGCATCTAGAGCTGCCTCTGCAATGGATTTACCAGGGCGATATTGATTGTGTTCAGTTGGTTTAGACATCGCCACAAACCATTGGTCTGTGAGCATTGGCTCAATCACAGATTTAGTTCGGTCACCTCTTGGCACCATCAACGTGTGAGGTTGAACTTTTTCTAGTAAACCTAAACTCTCTAAGTCGGCAACAATCAGTTTGCGAGCCTCAAAGCGATCTAGGCCTTGATATTTTTGTGGCGCATTCTCATTGATTTTTGCTTCCAAGGTGAGAATGTTGATCATCTCAAGTTGGTGGCGTAAGCCAACTGCATAGTCGTTAAAGTCATGAGCGGGCGTTACTTTCACCACGCCAGTACCAAACTCTTTGTCAACGTAATCATCAGCAATGATTGGGATCACTCGATCAGAGAGTGGCAGATTGACGGTTTGACCAATTAAATCTTTATAGCGTTCATCTTCAGGGTGAACCATGACCGCAACGTCACCAAGCATGGTTTCTGGGCGAGTGGTAGCCACTGTTAGATGACCTTTGCCACTGGTCAGTGGATAGCGAATGTGCCACATAGAGCCTTGCTCTTCTTCACTCTCTACCTCTAAGTCAGAAACAGCAGTGCCTAAGATTGGGTCCCAGTTCACAAGACGTTTGCCGCGATAGATCAGCCCTTGCTCGTAGAGGCTTACAAACACCTCTACAACCGCTTTGGACATTTTTTCATCCATCGTGAAGTATTCGCGGCTCCAATCGATGGATGCGCCAAGACGACGTATCTGATTGGTGATGGTTGAGCCAGATTGTTCTTTCCAAGCCCATACTTTTTCTAAAAACTTTTCACGACCTAGGTCGTGCCTAGAAATCTTTTGAGCATCAAGCTGTCTTTCGACCACAATCTGTGTGGCAATACCTGCATGGTCGGTACCTGGTACCCAGAGCGTGTTTTTGCCTTGCATGCGCGCATGTCTTGCCAAGCCATCCATGATGGTTTGGTTAAAGGCGTGCCCCATGTGTAGGGTGCCCGTGACGTTGGGTGGGGGTAATTGGATACAAAAACTACCCTTTTTATCGTCCAAAGTGGCGGTGGCAATACCCCTTTTTTCCCACTCGGGACCCCATTGGGCCTCGATGTTGGAGGGTTCGAAAGATTTAGCGAGGTCAGAAAGATTTTTAGACATAAGCCCGAATTATAATTTTTTGTTAGAACTAAAAGGCATATGTGACGAATATTCTCAATAATTTAAATCCAGAACAGCTAGAAGCGGTGACATTACCCCCTGTGAGCGAGACGGGACATAGCCAATCTGCCATGATTTTAGCGGGCGCTGGCAGCGGTAAGACCAAGGTTTTGACCACGCGTATTGCTTGGTTGATACAGACCCACCAAGCTTCTCCTGTGGGTATTTTGGCGGTAACGTTTACCAATAAGGCAGCTAAAGAGATGCTCACGCGTCTTTCAGCCATGATGCCCATCAATACTAGGGGTATGTGGGTAGGCACTTTCCATGGACTATGTAACCGTTTGTTGAGAGCGCATCACAAAGATGCAGGTTTGCCTTCTACTTTTCAGATTTTGGATACTCAAGATCAGTTGTCAGCCATCAAAAGACTCCTAAAGTCTCTGAAGATTGATGATGAAAAGTATCCGCCTAAACAATTACAGTACTTTATTGCCCATGCCAAAGAAAAAGGCATGCGCTCAAAAGACATGGATCGTGGCGATTCATTTCAGAACACGATGGTCGAGTTGTATCAGGCTTATGAAGAGCAATGTCAGCGTGAGGGGGTGGTTGATTTTGCTGAATTGTTGTTGCGCAGCTATGAGCTCTTAAAACACCACCAACCGATTCGTGAGCATTATCAAGAGCGTTTCCGTCATATTTTGGTGGATGAGTTTCAAGACACCAACGCCTTGCAATATGCATGGCTAAAACTTATTTCCGGTTACGGCACATCTAATCCTAGCTCTGTATTTGCTGTGGGAGATGATGACCAAAGTATTTATGCATTCAGGGGCGCAGATGTTGAGAACATGCGTTTATTTGAGCGCCACTTCAAACCCTATTTAGTTAAGTTGGAGCAAAACTATCGTTCTTACGGGCACATTCTGGATGCAGCTAATCATTTGATTGCTAACAACACAGAGCGCTTAGGTAAAAATTTAAGAACTGATGCGGGGCATGGCGAACCTGTGAGGGTTTATGAGGCGGCCACCGATGGTACGGAGGCTGCGTGGATCGTTGATGAAATTAAAAGCATGATCAATACGGGCAGCACTCGTAGTGAGATTGCAATTCTTTATCGCAGCAATGCTCAGTCGCGCATCATTGAGCATGGCTTATTTTCTGCGGGCATTCCTTATCGTGTTTATGGTGGCCTAAGGTTCTTTGAACGTGCTGAAATTAAACATGCTTTGGCTTACCTAAGATTATTAGAAAACCCTAATGACGATACATCGTTTGCGCGTGTGGTTAATTTCCCAACCAGAGGTATTGGTGCAAAGAGCATTGAAACACTTCAAGATAGTGCCAAATTAAACAATTGTTCTTTTTATGCTGCAGCCCCTTATTTGGAGGGAAAGGCTGGCACATCGATTGGGGCATTCATTCGTCTGATCGATCACATGAGAGACGCAACCCGTCACTACACTTTGCCAGAAACCGTTGATTACGTGATTCAGAATAGTGGTTTGATTCAGCATTACGTGAACGAGCGAGAGGGTCAAGATCGTGTCGAAAACTTACAGGAATTGGTGAATGCTGCCACGGCATTTATTGCTGAAGAAGGTTTTGCACAAGATACCGTTGCCGGAACATCTCAGGATGAGCTTGCAGTAGAGATGTCGCCATTGGCAGGCTTTTTGGCACACGCCTCATTGGAGGCGGGGGATAACCAAGCTCAAGCTGGTCAGGATGCAGTTCAATTAATGACGGTTCATGCTGCAAAAGGTCTTGAGTTCACCAATGTGTTCATTACTGGTCTTGAAGAGGGTTTGTTCCCGCACGAGAACAGCATTAATGAAGATGATGGTTTAGAAGAAGAGCGACGTTTGATGTATGTCGCGATCACGAGAGCGAAAGAACGATTATTTTTATCTCATACTCAATCAAGACTCTTGCATGGTCAAGTGCGCTATAACTTGCCTTCCAGATTTTTGGAGGAGTTGCCTGCTACGTCGCTAAAACACCTCACGCCAAAAAATAAAGATGCCCGTTGGGGCGGTGCAACTACCACCAGAATGCCTTCTTGGTCGGAGGGTAGTGATTGGGGCGGTCCTGCCGCCACTGTGCCTCGTTCATCAAATAGCGCTATAGCTGCGCCTATTAGCACCCTACCAAGAAAAGATAATGGTCATGGGTTTAGAGTTGGGCAAAGCGTATTTCATACCAAGTTTGGCGAAGGCAGAATTTTGGCGATAGAGGGGCAAGCAGA
>CAYFKY010000013.1:0-15695 GCA_964343915.1 uncultured Polynucleobacter sp.
AGAAGTCAGCACTATTCCTTCTGGTTGACTGGGGATGTTGAGAAAGGTGGTGAGGCCATTATTGCCAATGAATATAAGCGTTCCAATGAGTTGGCATCTATCTTGCTTATACCGCACCATGGTAGTGCTACTTCTTCCTCTGAAATCTTTCTGGATGCGTTACAGCCCAATTGGGCTGTCGCTCAGGCGGGTTACAGGAATCGTTATCGACATCCTAACGCCAAGGTGGTGGGGCGATATGTCGAGCGAGGAATTCCGATTTTGGAAACTGTGCACACAGGCGCACAGGTCTGGGAGTTCAGGGGTAAAGAATGGCAGCGACACCATTGGCGAGACTCACATAGAAGGTCTTGGCATCAATAAATATATTAATAGCTGCGGGAGTAAAGCATGATGGTCATGGAACGTAAATTACCATTTGATGAGATGGCTTTAGATGATCTTGAGAGAGATTTTAAAAATTCAACATTAGCTCGCCCACATTACAAACAATTTTCTCAATGGTTAAGCCAGCAGGGCGACCAATACTTAAGTGCTAGGCGTGAAGAGGCAGATCTCATGTTTCGCCGCGTTGGCATCACATTTGCTGTTTATGGCGAGAGTGGTGGCACTGAAAGAACTATTCCATTTGATATCGTGCCTAGAATTTTCCCTGCATCGGAGTGGAGTCGTTTAGAGACCGGTTTGCGTCAACGAGTCACCGCATTAAATATGTTCTTGCACGATGTTTATCACGAGCAACATATTCTTAAGGCAGGCGTTATTCCTAAAGAGCAGGTTATCAATAACGCTCAATTCAGACCTGAGATGGTGGGGGTTGATGTGCCCATGAATATTTATGCTCACATCGCTGGTATAGATATTGTGAGAGCCACTCATGGTGAAAGCACAGGTGAATTTTTTGTCCTAGAAGATAACTTGCGCGTGCCATCGGGCGTTTCATATATGTTGGAAAACCGCAAAATGATGATGCGCCTTTTCCCAGAATTATTTGCGCAACATCGTGTGGCTCCTGTTGCCCATTACCCTGATTTGTTACTGGACACGCTGCGTCAAGCAGCTCCCAATGTGCATGCTAATGCAACGGTGGTTGTGTTGACCCCTGGTATGTACAACTCAGCATATTTTGAACATGCATTCTTAGCTCAACAAATGGGTGTTGAGTTGGTTGAGGGTAAAGATTTATTTGTACAAAAAGATGTTGTGTACATGAGAACAACTCAAGGGGCTAAGAGAGTCGATGTAATTTATCGACGAGTTGATGATGATTTCTTGGACCCTGAAGTGTTTAGATCTGATTCAGCATTGGGTGCCGCTGGTTTGTTGAGGGCTTACAGGGCTGGTAATGTGGCCATTTGTAATGCTATTGGTACAGGAGTTGCAGACGACAAATCAATTTACCCATATGTACCAGACATGATTCGTTTTTATTTGGATGAAGAGCCATTGATTTCAAATGTACCGACGTATATGTGTCGTAAACCTGATGATTTGAAGTATGTGTTGGACAACATGGCTGACTTAGTTGTCAAAGAAGTGCATGGTGCTGGTGGTTATGGCATGTTGGTTGGGCCAGCTTCCACCAAGGCTGAAGTGGCTGAATTTAAAGAAAAAGTGAAAGCTCATCCCGAAGGTTATATCGCGCAACCCACATTGGCCTTATCAACCTGCCCAACTTATGTGGATTCTGGCATTGCTCCTCGGCACATTGATTTGCGACCGTTTGTTTTATCTGGAAAAGAAGTGCGGATGGCGCCTGGTGGTTTAACTAGGGTTGCATTGAAAGAGGGCTCTTTGGTGGTTAATTCATCGCAGGGTGGTGGCACTAAAGATACTTGGGTCTTGGAACACTAAAAATATAAGGAGATATCAACATGTTATCTAGAACAGCAGACCATCTATATTGGATGTCTCGTTATACAGAACGAGCAGAGAATACAGCCCGTATGTTGGATGTTAATTATCAAATGTCTTTGTTGCCGCAATCAGCTGAAGTGGCTGAGCAGGCATGGAGATCTTTGTTAGAGATTTCAGAGTTAACCGCCGCATTTGATGCCAGTTATGTATTGATGTCACCTAGAGATGTGATTCATTTCATGGTTAGTGACATGAATAACCCATCATCGATCATGCGTTGCTTGCAAGCTGCTAGAGAGAACGCCAGAGCTGTGCGAGGGTCCATGACAACAGAGTTATGGGAAACCATCAATACCACTTGGTTAGAAGCTCAAAAGAAAATGCGTGATGGCATGTTGGATAGTGCCCCATCAGAATTTTTTGAGTGGGTAAAGTTCCGTTCGCATCAGACGCGTGGTGTGCAACATGGCACGATGGTGCGTGATGAGGTGTTTCACTTCATTCGCTTGGGAACTTTCCTAGAAAGAGCGGATAACACGGCCCGCTTATTGGACGTTAAGTCTTTGACTGCTGAGAATATGCGTGAGCAGGGACATGATTCTGTCGATGATTTTTACTATTGGGCAGCTATCTTGCGATCAGTTTCTGCGTTCGAAATATATCGCAAGGTATATCGTGATGTGATCACACCTGAGAGAGTGGCTGATTTATTAATTCTTAGATCAGATATGCCTAGATCGTTGTCTGCTTGTGTGGGCGAGGTGGTCGATATACTTGGAAAAATTAAGAACTCTCAATCTAGCAAAACAATTACTCAAGCTAGAAATCTATTGGCGCAGTTACGTGACGCGCATATTGGTGAGATTTTGAATCAGGGCTTGCATGCATTTTTAACCGATTTCTTGTTAAGAATTAATGCTGTTGGTAGCGGTATTAGTCGCGACTTTTTATTGCCAATGGAAGAGATGGCTGCTTAATTCATGGTTAGCGGTTTTCCCAGTTAAATATTGAAAGTGTAGTTTCATGACTTATTGTGTTGCGGTACGGTTAGATCAAGGTTTAGTTTTTTTATCAGATAGTCGAACCAATGCCGGGGTTGATGCTGTATCTAACTTTAGGAAGATGGCCATTTTTAAAAAGGATGGTGAGCGTTTGATGGTCTTGATGTCGGCAGGTAATTTGGCCATTACTCAAGCTGTCAGACATTATTTAAATCATCCCGATCCAGATGCTCCTAGTATATGGAATGCGCCCACATTGTTTGAGGCGGCGCAGGTTGTTGGCGATGTAGTTAGAAAGGTCAGAGACCGAGATGCTGAAGAGTTAAAAAAATCAGGTATTGATTTCAACATCCACTTAATTTTTGGTGGGCAAATCAAAGGGCAAGATCCTTCAATTTTTCAGGTTTATGCGGCGGGCAACTTTATTGAAGCAACAGTGGAAACGCCTTATTTCCAAATTGGTGAAGCGAAATATGGCAAACCTATTTTAGATAGGGTGATTACTCAAGCCACGCCATTAAAAGAGGCAGCAAAGTGCGCCCTTATTTCTATGGACTCAACACTCAAGTCAAATATCTCTGTTGGATTGCCGTTGGATTTACTAATTTATCCAAAAAATGATTTAAGAACTGATCATTTGATGGTGATTGATGAAAAAAACGAATATTTCAAGATGATCCATGAAACTTGGGGGAAAAGATTGCGCCAAGTTTTCTCAGAAATTGAAGATCCAGTCTGGTAAAGGGTTTCTAGCCTGATATTTTCGGCAAAGTTGTTTTTTTGAACATTCTTTTTGGGTATCGGTATAATTGCGTATTACCCACTAAGCATATTCGATGACTAAATTCATCTTTGTTACTGGTGGTGTGGTTTCTTCCCTAGGGAAGGGTATCGCAGCCGCCTCATTAGCCGCCATTCTCGAATCGCGCGGCCTAAAAGTCACCCTCTTAAAATTAGACCCTTATATCAACGTCGACCCAGGTACGATGAGTCCTTTCCAGCATGGTGAGGTATTCGTTACTGAGGATGGTGCTGAAACCGACTTGGATTTGGGGCACTACGAGAGGTTTGTTTCTGCCAAGATGCGTAAGAGCAATAACTTCACAACGGGTCAGATTTATGAATCAGTGATTCGTAAAGAGCGTCGTGGTGAATATCTTGGCAAAACAGTTCAAGTGATTCCTCATATCACCAATGAAATCCAGAATTTTGTGGAGCGTGGTGCTAATGCAAGTCATGATGGTCAGGCAGACGTCGCTATTTGTGAAATTGGTGGCACGGTTGGTGACATTGAGTCTTTACCGTTTTTAGAAGCTGCGCGTCAGATGAGCTTGAGATTGCCGCAAGGCGATACAGCCTTCGTTCATTTGACCTTGGTGCCTTACATTGCCAGCGCAGGTGAATTGAAGACCAAGCCTACACAGCACTCTGTGCAAAAGTTACGCGAAATTGGCATCATGCCAACAGCATTGTTATGTCGTGCTGATCGCCAAATTCCTGAAGATGAACGTGCCAAGATTTCTTTGTTTGCCAATATGCGCGAACAAGCCGTTATTTCTGTGTGGGACGTAGATACTATCTACAAGATTCCTCAAATGCTGCATGAGCAAGGTTTGGATGAGCTGATTTGTCAGGAGTTGCGTATCAATGCTAAACCAGCTGATTTGTCAGTTTGGAATGGCTTGGTTCATAGCTTGGAGAATCCAAGGCATGAAGTAGTGATTGGTATGGTTGGTAAATATGTTGATTTGACCGAGTCATATAAATCACTTATCGAAGCATTGCGTCATGCTGGCATTCACAATGAGACAAAAGTAAGTATTCGTTACATAGACTCTGAAAATTTAGAGCATGGAGACGTTTCTAGCTTGGCTGGTTTAGACGCTATCTTGGTGCCTGGTGGTTTTGGTAAACGAGGTACAGAAGGAAAGATTGCCGCGATTAAACATGCTCGTGAGAACAAGATTCCTTATTTAGGGATCTGTCTAGGCATGCAGTTAGCGGTGATTGAGTTTGCGCGCCATGTAGCAGGTTTGCAAGGAGCAAACAGTACTGAGTTTGAACCTAATGGTCCACATCCAGTGGTTGCATTGATTACTGAGTGGATGGATCGTGAAGGTCGTGTTGAGAAGCGTGACGAAGGTTCTGATTTGGGCGGCACAATGAGATTGGGTTCTCAGCGTTGTCCTGTTAAACCAAACACACTTGCTGAAAAGATTTATGGTTCTGAAGTCAATGAGCGCCATCGCCATCGCTTTGAAGTGAACAATGTTTATGTGCCAAAGCTAGAATCTGCTGGTTTGGTGATTTCGGCGAGAACGCCTAATGAATCATTGCCAGAAATGATGGAGTTACCATCATCTATGCACCCATGGTTCTTTGGTGTTCAATTCCACCCAGAATTCACATCAACACCGCGTGATGGGCATCCATTGTTCTCAGCATTTATTAAAGCAGCCTTAAGTCACAAGGGTATTACGGGGTAACCTGTTAATCAGAGTTAGGGAATTAGCCATGAAACTATGCGATTTTGAAATTGGTTTAGACAAGCGTTTCTTTTTGATTGCTGGCACTTGCGTGATTGAATCAGAGCAAATGGCTATGGATACAGCCGGTCAGCTAAAAGAAATCACATCTAGTTTAGGTATTCCATTTATTTACAAGTCTTCTTTTGATAAGGCTAATCGCTCATCTGGTACATCTTTCCGTGGTTTAGGCATGGAAAAAGGCTTGGAAATTTTGGCCAAGGTTAAAAAAGAAATCGGTGTGAATATCCTCACAGATATTCATGACATTGGCGAAGTGAAACCAGTTGCTGCTGTGGTGGATGTTCTGCAAACACCTGCATTCTTGTGTCGTCAAACTGATTTTATTCGTGCTTGTGCGCAAAGCGGTAAGCCAGTCAATATTAAAAAAGGTCAGTTTTTAGCTCCAGGCGATATGAAAAACGTGATCGACAAAGCCAGAGCTGCTGCTAAAGAGGTAGGTTTGTCAGAAGACATGTTCATGGCCTGTGAGCGAGGCGCATCTTTTGGTTACAACAACTTAGTATCTGATATGCGTAGCTTGGCCATCATGCGTGAGACAAATGCGCCTGTGGTTTTTGATGCGACGCATTCTGTTCAATTGCCAGGTGGGCAGGGTACTAGTAGTGGTGGTCAGCGTGAGATGGTTCCGGTTTTAGCTAGAGCCGCTGTGGCGGTGGGTGTAAGTGGATTGTTTATGGAAACTCACCCGAATCCAGCAAAGGCATTATCTGATGGACCTAATGCTGTGCCTTTAAGCCGTATGAAAGATTTATTAGCCACTTTGGTGGCGCTCGATAACGTTGTTAAAACAGGCAACGTATTTTTAGAAAAAGATTTTCAATAATTGGTAAGGGAGAAGTCATGAGTGCAATCGTTGACATCATTGGACGTGAAATACTAGATTCAAGAGGCAATCCTACTGTTGAGTGCGATGTGTTGCTTGAGTCAGGCGTGATGGGGCGTGCTGCTGTGCCATCAGGCGCATCAACAGGTTCACGCGAAGCTGTAGAACTACGTGATGGCGAAGCTGGTCGTTATTTGGGTAAGGGTGTCTTGAAAGCTGTTGAAAACATCAATACTGAAATCGCTGAAGCTGTTATGGGTCTAGATGCTAGTGAGCAAGCTTTCCTTGACCGTACTTTGATCGATTTGGATGGTACTGATAACAAGTCACGCTTAGGTGCTAATGCTACTTTGGCGGTTTCTATGGCGGTGGCTCGTGCGGCTGCTGAAGAAGCTGGTTTGCCTCTCTATCGTTATTTTGGCGGCTCTGGTGCGATGCAGTTACCAGTACCTATGATGAATATCGTGAACGGTGGTTCACATGCTAACAATAGCTTGGATATTCAAGAATTCATGATCATGCCAGTGAGCATGGGCAGTTTCCGTGAAGCATTGCGTTGTGGCGCAGAAGTGTTCCATGCATTAAAGAAAATTATTCATGATCAAGGCATGCCGACATCAGTAGGTGATGAAGGTGGTTTTGCACCTAACTTTAAGAGCAATGAAGAGTGCTTGAACACTATTCTGAAAGCCATTGAGAAGGCTGGTTACAAACCAGGTGAAGATGTATTGTTGGCTTTGGATTGTGCTGCTAGCGAATTCTATAAAGATGGCAAATATGACTTGTCAGGTGAAGGTTTGCAGTTAACGTCATCTGAATTTGCTGATTACTTGGCTAACTTGGCTGATAAGTACCCAATCGTATCGATTGAAGATGGTATGCATGAAGGTGATTGGGCGGGTTGGGCGACTTTGACAGAAAAGTTAGGTAAGAAGATTCAGTTAGTTGGCGATGACTTGTTTGTGACCAACACTAAGATTCTTAAAGAAGGTATTGAAAAGAATATTGCTAACTCAATTTTGATCAAAGTAAATCAAATTGGTACTTTGACAGAGACTTTTGCTGCAATTGAGATGGCTAAACGTGCTAATTACACAGCAGTGATTTCCCATCGTTCAGGCGAAACAGAAGACAGCACGATTGCTGATATTGCTGTTGGTACTAATGCTGGTCAGATCAAAACAGGTTCATTGTCACGTTCTGATCGTATTGCTAAGTACAACCAGTTGATTCGTATTGAAGAAGACCTAGGTGATGTTGCTAGTTATCCTGGCAGATCAACCTTCTATAACTTGCGTAAGTAAGTTGTAGATTCACTTAACGGAAAGATAAGAGAGCCTATATGCGTATCGTTGTTTACGGCATGCTGGCTCTCTTAGCCATTATTCAGTACCCGTTATGGCTTGGAAAAGGTGGTTGGCTCAGGGTTTATGAGTTAGATCGCCAAGTTTCAAAGCAAATGGAAAAAAATGATGCCCTAGCTGCTCGTAACGCCAAGCTAGCTGGCGAAGTAAAAGATCTTAAGGATGGCACCAAGGCCATTGAAGAGCGTGCCCGTGCTGAGCATGGCATGAGCAAAGAGGGTGAAATATTTGTTCAGGTTGTGCCTAGCAAGAAGCCTTCATCTGATGAAGCAAATTCACAAAAGAAATAAATTCAAATCAATGTTTTGAATTCGGTGCTTGTTTGATGGCATCAACAATTGTGGAGCTAGCAAATATTTGCTTGCAATCCACTGCATCAAAAATATAAATTTGACCGCAAAAATCGCAGTTCGTTTCAACAGTCGATTTTTCTTCAAGTATTGAGTTGATTTCAGCTTCGCCCAACATTTTCAGCATATCTGCCACTTTAATTCTGGAGCAGCGACAACCAAATTGAACGTGTCTTTGATCAAAGCTTCGAACGCCGTGGTGTGCTGACTCATCCAAGTAGAGTCTTTTCATTAAGACTTGAGGTTCAAGTTCGAGCAACTCTTGATTGGTGACGGTGTCAGATAGCATTTGAAGTCGTGACCAGCCTTCGGCAGCCATTTCATCATCCATCTTGAGTTGACCGCCCATGTTAGGTAGTTTCTGAAGGAGTAAGCCACCGCAAGATTCTTCGTCGCTGGCTAACCAGAGGCGTGTTTCAAGCTGTTCTGAATCTCTCATATAAATAGTGATTGCTTGGGCAATACTTTGTACAGGCTTGCCATCATCACTTAAGGCAACAATCCCTTGATAAGGGTTTTGTCCTGGCTGACGATCTGCTGGGTCTAGGGTAATAACAAGTCTACCTTTACCATCAGGGTTGATGAGGTCAGATAGTCCAGCATCATCTGCCAAATTAGATAAATCAATCTCTTCATTCATTTTGGCTGTGGCTCTAATGACTAGATTCTCATTACATTCCAAAACTAAGAGGCGAACGGCTCCATTACCTTGAGCTTGGATGATCATGCTGCCGTTGAATTTTAAGGTTCCACAAAGCAATACCCCAGCTGCAACTAGATCTCCTAAGAGTTTTTTAACGGCAGGCGGATAGTCTTTGCGAGCCAAAATAGCTTGCCAGGAGTCTTTGATGTGAACGATTTCACCCCTCACTGGGGCACCATCAAAAACAAAAACTTGTAGGGAATCTAAAGCATTTTTTTCTGTCATAACGTATATTGTAAAAACTTTATGAAATGACATGCTGTGTTTTCAAATAAACATCCTTTTTTAACTGCTTTTTCTCTTGCTTTAGGCTCGGCAATCGCCCTAGGTTTGGGGCGTTTTTCGTATGGGCTGTTGCTGCCTGTTATGAAAGAGGATTTGGATTGGTCTTATTTGGTAGCAGGGGCGATGAATACCGCAAATGCCTTAGGTTATTTTATTGGGGCGCTAACTTCTCCGATGCTCATGCGCAGAATGTCGGTTCATCGATTCTTTATCACTGCATCTGTTATCACTGGTATTTTTTTATATTTATCGGGGTGCACAGATAACGCTAGTTTACTGTTTGTATTGCGTGTGATTGCTGGAATAGCCAGTGCCTGGATATTTGTAGCGGGTGGTGTACTGGTATCTCAGTTGGGAACTATCCATGCAAACCGCTCTGGTCTTTTATTAGGTATTTACTATGGCGGTCCAGGTTTGGGGATTCTTATATCCACCTTAGCTGTCCCATTCTTTAATGAGTGGGGTATGAGCGCTCACTGGGAGCATTCGTGGCAATTAGCTTGGTATGCGTTAGGAGCTCTGTGTATTGCCTTGACGCTTATTTTGATTAGGCCAATCGCTTCTATACCTGCGATTCCTCCAAAACCAATGGGGCACTCAGGCACCCCATTACGGACGTATGTACCAGTTTTGGCTGCCTACTTTATGTTTGGTGTCGGTTATATCGGTTATATGACTTTTGTGATTGCTTTGCTAAAGCAACTTGGCTTAACAGCCAGTACCATCAACATTTTTTATGCTGTGTTGGGTCTGTCTGTCATGGCATCCTCTCGACTGTGGGCGAAGATGCTAGATCACTATAAGGGTGGTCAATCTTTGGCAATTTTGAATACTTTATTAGGATTTGCATCCTTAATCCCAGCTTTGATGGCTATTTATGACGTGTCATTGAATGGCTTAGCGATTGTGGGTATTTTCATTTCTGGAATCATGTTTGGTTGCGTATTTTTATCTGCCGTGGCATCAACGACGGCTTTTGTAAAACACAATATGCCTCCAACAGATTGGGTTGGTGGTATCACTGCATTCACAAGCATATTTGCAGCAGGACAAATCGTCGGACCAACGATTGCCGGATGGATTTCTGACGGCAAAGGTGGATTAGCGAGTGGTTTATTGTTTTCTGGATTAGCACTTTTATTGGGTGGATTACTGGCTACCAAGCAGAGACCCTTAATCAAAAAATAAGCGGTCAATCTTGTCAATGAGATAATGTGGGCTATGACAGTTAGAACACGATTTGCACCTAGCCCGACGGGCTTTATTCACCTTGGTAATCTAAGAAGTGCTTTATATCCTTGGGCATTTGCTCGCAAGATGCAAGGCGACTTTATTTTACGTATTGAGGACACAGATCAAGAGCGCTCAAGCCAAGAGGCTGTTGATGTCATTATTGAAGGCATGAAATGGTTGGGCCTTGATATTGATGAGGGGCCTATTTATCAGATGCAACGCATGGATCGTTATCGTGAAGTGATTGCTCAAATGCTCAATGATGGTTTGGCTTATTACTGCTATATGAGCGAGGAAGAATTAAATGCCTTGCGTGAGCAACAAATGGCAAATAAAGAAAAACCTCGTTACAACGGTTTTTGGCGTCCTGAACCAGGCAAGAATTTGCCAACACCTCCAGAAGGAATAAAGCCAGTAATTCGCTTTAAAAATCCTATCGGTGGTAGCGTGGTTTGGGATGATGCTGTGAAAGGGCGCATTGAAATTAGCAACGATGAGTTAGATGACTTAGTCATTGCTCGTCCAGATGGCACGCCAACGTATAACTTTTGCGTAGTGGTTGATGATCTAGATATGAAAATCACGCATGTGATTCGTGGTGATGATCATGTGAACAATACACCTCGCCAAATTAATATTCTTAGAGCGCTCGGTGGTACTTCACCAATTTATGCTCATTTACCAACAGTCTTAAATGACCAAGGTGAAAAAATGAGTAAACGTAATGGCGCTATGAGTGTGCGTGATTACGAGCGTGAAGGTTATATGCCTGAAGCTGTGCTTAATTACTTGGCTCGTTTAGGTTGGTCTCATGGCGATGCTGAAGTATTTACCAAAGAGCAATTTGTTGAATGGTTTAATTTGGATCATCTTGGCAAGTCACCTGCTCAACACAATCCAGAAAAATTACTTTGGTTAAATCATCATTACATTCAGCAAGCAGATGCGGCTGATTTAGCCAAGCGTGCATTACCATTTGCTCAAAATTTGGGAATCAAAACTGATGCCGGCCCTGATTTTGTTGGTGTTGTTAACATTCTTAAAGATCGAGCCAATACACTGATTGAAATTGCAGAGGGCGCAAAGTTGTTCTATATGGACAGGCCTAATCATTCTGCAGCGGATCTGGATACCAATATCCCTGAGGCTGTTAGACCGGCTATTTCTGACTTTATTGCTGAGTTAGAGGCAGGGGATGGTAGTAAAGCGGCAGTTTCTGCTGCTTTTAAGGCTGTTTTGGCTAAACATGGCTTGAAAATGCCTGCTTTGGCTATGCCAGTCCGTTACGCCATGTTTGCGACCACCCAAACACCAGCCATTGATGCAGTTATCTCATTGATTGGTATAGAGGAAACAAAAGAGCGCTTGCAAAGAAGTATAAAAATAGGCTAGAATTACGGTCTTGATTGCTTGAGCTTACTTATTTAAGATCATCTAATTAAGGGGCTATAGCTCAGCTGGGAGAGCGCTTGCATGGCATGCAAGAGGTCAGCGGTTCGATCCCGCTTAGCTCCACCAGTAGCAAGTAGTAAAAGTAGCAAATTGTAGTACCGTAAGTCCAGGGTCCCCATCGTCTAGAGGCCTAGGACACCACCCTTTCACGGTGGGTACCGGGGTTCGAATCCCCGTGGGGACGCCAAGTTTTTGGAGCGGTAGTTCAGTTGGTTAGAATACCGGCCTGTCACGCCGGGGGTCGCGGGTTCGAGTCCCGTCCGCTCCGCCAACAAAAAAGCCCTTGTCATTTGACAGGGGCTTTTTTCATGAATCTCAATATTGATTGATTCTTAGTACTCTAAGTACCTCTTAAGCAAGATCTTTCATGACTTGGGGTTCGATTTCAGCCCATTCTTCATCTGTAAATAGACGCGAGCGAGTTAAAAACGCTCTGCCTGTATTGCCTTCAAGCGAAAATGTACCGCCACTGCCTTCGGTCACATCAATGATGAGTTGAGTGTGTTTCCAATAGTCATACTGCAGCTTGCCAATATAAAAAGGTACGCCACCAATTTCACCTAACTTGACGTCATAAGGTCCAATGGTTAAATCTGTGGGAAGGTAGCAGTTCGCTGCACTGTTATCACAGCAGCCACCAGATTGATGAAACATTAACTCCTGACCA
Source organism: uncultured Polynucleobacter sp. (assembly GCA_964343915.1). GTDB lineage: Bacteria > Pseudomonadota > Gammaproteobacteria > Burkholderiales > Burkholderiaceae > Polynucleobacter. The sequence goes on from CAYFKY010000013.1 coordinate 12,285, forward strand.
TACTTAGCCTGTAGCTCTTTGATGAGCTCAAGTGCTTCAGGGGTGGCAATGACTCTTTCAACCATCATGATCTCCTTGTTATGTGATTACTCTACGGTAATTTTTGTTGAATAAAAAGGGGCGGATAAATCCGCCCCATGTTCTAACAAACAATACTTGGATTAGAAGAATCCTAGTTTGCTTTCGCTGTAGCTAACTAGCAAGTTCTTAGTTTGTTGGTAGTGGTCTAGCATCACTTTGTGAGTTTCGCGACCGATACCAGACTCTTTGTAGCCACCGAATGCTGCGTGAGCAGGGTAAGCGTGGTAGCAGTTAGTCCATACGCGACCAGCTTTGATTGCACGACCCATACGGTAAGCAACGTTACCATTACGGCTCCATACACCAGCGCCTAGACCATATAGTGTGTCGTTAGCGATTTCCAAAGCTTCAGCTTCATCTTTGAATGTTGTAACAGCCAATACTGGTCCAAAAATTTCTTCTTGGAAAATACGCATCTTGTTGTGGCCTTTGAACAATGTAGGTTGTACATAGTAACCACCGTCAAGATCGCCACCCAAGCTAGCCTGTGCACCACCAGCCAACACTTGAGCACCTTCTTGTTTACCCACATCTAGGTATGACAAGATCTTAGTTAATTGCTCTTTAGAAGCTTGAGCACCCATCATGCTGTCTGTATCTAATGGGTTGCCATGTTTGATAGCTGCAACACGCTTAAGAACACGCTCCATGAACTTGTCATAGATGCTTTCTTGAATCAATGCACGTGAAGGGCATGTACATACTTCACCTTGGTTGAAGGCAAACAATACCAAACCTTCAATCGCTTTATCCAAGAAGCCATCGTCTTTGTCCATCACGTCAGCAAAGAAAATGTTTGGTGACTTGCCACCCAATTCTAGAGTTGCAGGGATCAAGTTATTAGCAGCTGCTTGAGCAATCACGCGACCTGTTGATGTTGAACCTGTGAAGGCGATCTTAGCGATACGCTTGCTTGTAGCCAACGGCATACCAGCTTCACGACCAAAACCGTTCACCACGTTCAAAACGCCAGGAGGTAACAAGTCAGCAATCAACTCAACCAAGATCAAGATTGAAATAGGTGTAGATTCAGCTGGTTTTAGAACCACACAGTTACCTGCGCCCAAAGCTGGAGCTAGTTTCCAAGCTGCCATCAAAATAGGGAAGTTCCAAGGAATAATTTGACCAACTACGCCCAATGGCTCATGGAAGTGATAAGCAACTGTGTTCTCGTCGATTTCTGACAATGAACCTTCTTGTGAGCGTAGGCAACCAGCGAAATAACGGAAGTGGTCTGATGAAAGAGGGATGTCAGCATTTAGAGTTTCACGAATTGCTTTACCGTTATCAACTGTTTCAGCGTAAGCAAGAAGTTCTAAGTTGGCATCGATACGATCTGCAATTTTTAACAAAATGTTAGAACGCTCTGTAACAGATGTTTTACCCCATGCATCAGCAGCCTTATGCGCTGCATCTAATGCTAATTCAACGTCTTCTGCGCCTGAGCGAGCAGCTTTTGTATATACCTTACCGCTGATCGGTGTAATAACGTCAAAATATTCACCTTTTACTGGTGCTGTCCATTTGCCGCCAATGAAGTTGTCATATTTGGCTTTGTATTGAATCTTTGCGCCTGCTGCGCCTGGTGCTGCGTAAATAGCCACGTTTCTCTCCTTTGAGTTCATTAACCAATAATCTGCTCATTACATCCTGTGTAATGTAGTCAACGGAACTTTGATGGAGATGTGATTGTTATTCAATCAGATGCATCGCAGCATTTTTTTATCAGGGCTTTAAAGGACATAAAACAAGGGTATTTCCTGATAATCAAAAACATAAACTGTTCACATATGTAACATCCTGAAAGCCTTATTTCATATATGTTTTTTTGATACTTAAAAAATAAAATTACCTGATTTTCCTAATTTGCAAATGCACACGTGCACTTACGATGATTGGTGTGCTTTTAATGACATCTCACATAGAATTCGAGCATTCAATAACGGCATTCATTCCATGAATAACACTGATTTAAAACAGTTAAGACGCAGCTGGCTGATGCAGGGAAGTATCCCTGAGAGTGCTCGCTTGGCTGATCTCAGTAAGCCCGTTTTAAATTCATGGCAGCGTTGTTTACAGTTTGGTTTAGAGGCAAATCAGAAGTCATTGCCAGAAAATATTCTGACAGGCTCTAATTTGACTGCTCGAGTCGAGCAACGTCAGGAGTTGATTAGATTAGTTCAACCCAACATGACCTATTTGCATTCGTTGATTGCTGGTAGTGGCGGTATGGTTTTGTTGGCAGATCAGCATGGTGTGATTGTTCATGCAATTGGTGATTCGGAGTTTGTTCCCAAAGCTGATCGTGTGTTGTTGACCAAGGGGGCATCTTGGTTGGAGCAGCATAGAGGCACAAATGCGATTGGTACAGCAATCATTGAAGGTGGTCCGGTAGTGGTTAACGGCGCAGAGCATTTTTTTGAAACTAATTCTTTTTTAAGTTGTGCTGCTGCCCCAATTTTTCAGCCAGATGGAAAGGTTGTTGGTGTATTGGATATTTCTTCTGATGCCAGAGTTTTTCATCCGCACACCTTAGGGTTAGTTAAAACCACAGTACATTCAATTGAACGTCAGTTATTTTCTCAATCAAAAAGTTCTTATGCGATGGTGATATCGGTGGCCCCATCGCCAGAAGGAATTTCATCCGTTATCAATGGCATGATTGGCGTATCTGAAGATGGCTTGATTTTAGGTATTGATCGATTTGCGATGAATTACCTCGGTATCAGTGATATTGATATCGGTAGTTTAAAAATTCAGCAGATTGTTGATCATTCTTTAGGCCGCATGATGGATTATGGCAAAGGTAAAACAGCTGGGACCATACACCAGTTAAGTACCTATACAGGTAGACCACTATTTTTCAGTTTCCAGTACACAAAAACAATTCAATTCGACGCGCCCAACTCCTCAGTCAATGAACAAGTTCCAACCAAGGTTGATTCAGGGCAAGCGATGGTTGAAGTAATTGAGGAAAATGTCACTTTGCGTGGTGTATCAAAGAAAGTGATTGATAAGACAATTGCGCAAAATAACGGCAATATTTCTAAGGCAGCACGTATCTTGGGTGTTTCTAGAACAACACTCTATCGCTATCTAAAATCTTCCACAGATTAGTCAACAATAATTATTTAGTCGCCTATACAAACCGGATTTAAGAAGGTTCGGGTGATTCTGTTTGTCAGTTAAAATCAAGGGTTAGATCATCTTTTGCGTTATATGAAGTCTTTGATAACGCAGAAATAACCCAGCAGTTGCTGGTATGACTGCTCACCATGATTACCTTAAATAACGTTTCTCTTCGTCGCGGCGCCAAATTATTGCTAGATA
>CAYFKY010000014.1:0-15365 GCA_964343915.1 uncultured Polynucleobacter sp.
GCTCCGTCATATTGCAAACCCAGCGCTAGACGCATGGCAATCTTAGGATGTGCGCTGATTAATCTCAGCCAATAGTGAATTAGCTTGAATCGTCAAATCAGGGTCAACCTGACTGCTCACCGCCAAGACCTCTTGAATCGCCTGTTTAGCTGCCGAGAAATCTTCAATCGTGATGTAGGCACGAATCAAATTCAATTTAACGCGCAACGTTTCTACGCTTGGCAAGTCACCCACTGGCACAGATTGATTCTGCGTAGGTTTTGAATCAAGACTTAAATCCAAAGAAGCAAACAACTTAGCAGCGTGCTCAGGCATGGCAACTTCTGCTGCTTTTGCTTTATTAGCTTCATTTTTTGAAAGCTTCAAAAGTACTAGTAAAGCCACCAAAATGAATGCCACGACAACGATTGGGCCCGCGTAATCTTTCCAATCGCTAGGCGCTTTAACACCAGAGGCTTGATCACCACTTTGAATTAGCTTTTTAAGATCAGCAATATTTTTTTCTAACTCAACAATTCTTTGTTTGGCATCTGAGAGTGCTTTCTCTTGAACTAGCAACTCTTCCATGCGGCGCTTTGCTTCACCTTCTAAGCCAGCTGCAGGGCCTACCTTGAGACGATCACCCGCCATCTCTGGTTTAGCCACATCAGTCAACGGCAAATTGGCTTGACCGGAGCGATAGGCACTATTAGCCGTTACTGCGATTTCTTTCGCTTCTTGCTTAGGTACGCTTTGCACCATCGCTTTACTTGGTAACTTTAGCTCTGAGCCAGCCATCAAGCGGTGAATGCTGCCACCGGCAAAAGCTTGTGGGTTAGCGCGGTATAGCGCAATCAGGGCTTGATCTAAATTGGCATCGTCAAAGTCAGCCACGATCTTGGTAGCAATCTCAGTGAGCGTCTCACCTGACTTTACTTCGACCTTGGCTTGATCAGCGACCATCAAGGTGTATACACGTCGCACCAAACCAGCAGACCAACGCAACTCCACCAACGCGTCTAAGAAAACTTCATTAGGAGCGAGCTTTAAAACTTCATCAGAACTAATTTTGATCGCAACAGGTTCTTGTTTAGAACCTTTTACCAAGCTCACACGCAATTGAGCCTGCGTTGCTGATGAAGTGATGCCTAAGCGCTGGTACATCTCAGGACTAGCTAACGCTGCCTGAATATCTTTTAAAGAATCAACTTCAGTTGGATTAACTTGAACTGCAATTTGCGCTACGAGTGGCTCGCCTACTTTGGACTGAATACTTAAGTTACCCAAGTTCAAAGCAAGTGCTTGCCCAGCAAATACTGCTAAGGCAAGACCAACTAGGTAGCGCGATAAGAACAAATTAACGCTCCAACAAAATACGCAACATGCGACGTAATGGCTCAGCAGCACCCCACAACAACTGGTCGCCCACTGTGAATGCGCCTAAGTAATCAGGACCCATCGCCAACTTATGCAAACGACCCACTGGTACTGTCAAAGTACCTGTTACAGCTGCAGGCGTTAAATCTCTTTCAGTTGTTTCGCGATCATTCGGCACCACTTTGACCCAGTCATTAGCACCAGCCAAGATACCTTCGATGTCGCTCAATGGCACATCTTTTTTCAACTTGATCGTTAAACCTTGTGAGTGGCAACGCATAGCGCCAATACGCACACACAAACCATCAATAGGAATGCTGCCTGCTGAACGGAATGGCGCATTACCTAAAATCTTGTTGCACTCAGAACCACCCTTCCACTCTTCTTTGGTCTGACCATGCTCCACTGGCACATCAATCCATGGAATCAAGCTACCAGCCAAGGCTGTATTGCGGAAGTTCTTTTTAGGGAAATTAGCTGAACGCATTGTTTCAGCTACTTTACGATCGATATCCAAAATAGCAGATGCAGGATCAGCCAACTCTGCTTTCACTGCGTCATGCAATGCGCCCATTTGTGACAACAACTCACGCATGTTTTGTGCACCCGCACCAGAAGCAGCTTGATATGTCATGGCACTAACCCATTCAATCATGCCTTCACGGAATAAACCGCCCATGGCCATCAACATCAAGCTCACTGTGCAGTTACCGCCCACCCATAAATTGCCACCTTTACTCAAGGCAGAATCAATCACAGGACGATTCACAGGGTCCAAAATAATCACAGACTCATCCACCATGCGCAAAGCACTCGCCGCATCAATCCAGTGACCTTTCCAACCGGTAGCACGAATCTTTGGATAAATCTCTTTGGTGTAATCGCCACCTTGGCAAGTAATGATGATGTCGCAACGCTTAAGCGCATCCACGTCATCCGCTGAATAGAGTTTCTTTTCATTCTTAGCCATCGCAGGAGCTGGGCCACCTGCGTTACTAGTACTAAAGAAAACTGGTTCGATCAAAGCAAAGTCACCCTCGTCCTGCATGCGCTGCATCAGAACGCTACCAACCATACCTCGCCAACCTACTAAACCAACTAATGGAGTTGCCATAACGACACCTATCAATAAAAAATTAAATTAGGGATATCTATCTTACAGAGCTTTTAAAACTGCCTCACCCATTTCACGGGTGCCCACCAATTTACAACCTTCAGTCTTAATGTCGCCTGTTCTGTAACCTTGCGCCAAGACTTTTTGCACAGCCTGTTCAATACGATCAGCCTGTTCAGCTTTACCCAAAGAGTAACGCAACATCATCGCAGCTGACAAAATAGTTGCCAACGGATTAGCCACACCTTTACCAGCGATATCAGGCGCTGATCCATGGCTTGGCTCATACAAACCTTTGTTATTTTTATCCAATGATGCTGATGGCAACATGCCAATTGAACCAGTCAACATCGCGGCTTCATCTGACAAGATGTCACCAAATAAATTACCGGTTACCACCACGTCAAATGCTTTTGGCGCCTTCACTAGTTGCATAGCAGCGTTGTCCACATACATATGGCTTAACTCAACATCAGGGTACTCTTTGCCAATGCGTGTCATGACTTCTTTCCACAACTGAGAAGTCTCAAGTACGTTGGCTTTATCAACGCTACATACTCGCTTGTGACGCTTTTGCGCTGCTTGGAATGCTACGTGCGCAATACGCTCCACTTCTGGCTCGCTGTAGCGCATGGTGTCAAAACCTTCTCTAGCACCTGGGAACAAACCATCGGTCGCCGTACGAATACCTTTTGGTGAACCAAAATAAATGTCGCCATTGAGTTCACGCACGATCAAAATATTAAGCCCCGCCACAATCTCAGGCTTAAGACTTGATGCTTCTGTTAATTCTGGATAACAAATCGCTGGTCTTAAGTTAGCAAACAAACTCAAGTGTTTACGCAAACCAAGAATCGCTTGCTCAGGACGCAGTTCGCGCGCCAAAGTGTCATATTTCCAATCACCCACGGCACCAAACAAGATTGCATCGGCCTCTTTAGCTAGTTTTAATGTGTCCTCAGGTAATGGGTGACCTTTGGCTTCATAACCAGCACCACCCACTGGGGCAGTTTCCATCTCAAAAGACTCACCCAAGGCATTTAATACCTTCACTGCCTCAGCAACAATTTCTGGGCCAATGCCATCACCTGGCAATACTGCAATCTTCATGTAGAACCTTTAATAGGAAATTTAAGGAAGCTTGGTGCCCAACCAGGGCATGCGCAAGATGCGCTCTGCTTCGTAAGCTTTAATTTTATCGGCATGACGCAAGGTCAAACCAATGTCATCCAAACCATTGATCATGCAATATTTTCTGAATGGCGCAATCTCAAAGTCATAAGTGCGACCATCAGGAGCAATCACCTGCTGTTTTTCTAAATCAATGGTTAATTGATAACCATTAAAAGCAAATGTCTCATTAAACAAATGGTCTACCTGTTGTGCAGACAACACAATTGGCAACAAACCATTTTTGTAACAATTGTTAAAAAAGATATCTGCAAAGCTAGGTGCAATCACTGCTCTAAAACCATATTGCTCTAAAGCCCATGGAGCATGCTCACGTGAACTACCGCAACCAAAGTTTTGGCGGGCCAAAAGAATGCTGCCACCTTTGTAACGCGATTGATTCAATACAAAGTCTGGGTTCACAGGACGTGTAGAACAATCTTGACCAGGTTCGCCTTGGTCTAAGTAACGCCATTCATCAAAAAGATTTTGACCAAAGCCCGTTCTCTTAATTGACTTTAAGAACTGCTTTGGGATGATGGCATCTGTATCGACGTTTTCACGATCGAGAGGAACAACAACGCCTTGATGAACTGTGAACTTATCCATTATTTAACCGGTGTAACGACAACGCCTGCATTATCAGGTTCGCTTTTTGAATCAGATTTTTTGCTGGTGTTTTTATCAATCACTGTGCCCAAGTTTTGTAAATCTTGGCCCAAACCTGAAATTGTGTTGCAAGCAACCAATCCAGAGATCATCGCAATAGCTACTGCCATTTTTAAAAGTTGTTTCATAGAGGTCTCCAATATTTTTTAAGCTATTTTACGAACATCTACAAAGTGTCCTTCTAAGGCAGCCGCAGCCGCCATAGCAGGACTTACTAAATGTGTTCTGCCGCCATTACCTTGGCGTCCTTCAAAGTTACGATTAGAGGTGGATGCGCAACGCTCACCTGGCTCTAAACGGTCAGCATTCATTGCCAAACACATGGAGCAACCAGGCTCACGCCACTCAAAGCCAGCTGCCTTGAATACGCGATCTAAACCTTCACGCTCTGCCTGCTCTTTTACTAAACCTGAACCAGGTACCACCATGGCTAAACGCACAGTCGGTGATACTTTTTTGGCAATGCGCTCAACCACACGGGCTGCCGCACGAATATCTTCAATACGACTATTAGTGCAAGAACCAATAAATACTTTGTCTACTGAAATAGTTTCAATAGGTGTGTTTGGTGTCAAAGCCATATAAGCCAAAGCACGTTCCATCGCTTCACGCTTAACAGGATCTTTTTCTTTTTCAGGATCAGGCACGCGGTCATCAATCGACAAGACCATCTCTGGAGATGTACCCCAAGTTACCTGCGGCTTGATTTCTTCAGCGCGCAATTCAACCACGCGGTCAAATTGAGCACCCTCGTCGGTGTGCAAAGTTCTCCAGTACTGCAAAGCTTGACGCCATGCCTCACCCTCTGCAGGAGAATATGGACGACCCTTCACGTAATTAATGGTGGTCTCATCAACACCCACAATACCTGCTCTTGCACCGGCTTCAATCGCCATGTTGCAAACAGTCATGCGACCTTCCATCGATAAAGAACGGATCGCATCACCTGCAAACTCAATCGTGTAACCAGTACCGCCTGCTGTACCGATTTTGCCAATAATGGCTAAAACGATATCTTTAGCAGAACAACCCAAAGGCAACTGACCATCGACACGCACCAACATGTTTTTGCTCTTTTTCATGAGCAAAGTTTGCGTGGCTAATACGTGCTCAACCTCGGATGTGCCAATACCAAATGCTAACGCGCCAAATGCGCCATGTGTACTTGTGTGTGAATCACCGCAAACAACGGTCATGCCAGGCAACGTGGCACCTTGCTCAGGGCCAATCACGTGAACAATGCCCTGACGCTTGTCGTGCATTTTGTATTGCGTAATACCAAATGCATCACAGTTCTGATCCAAAGTATCAATTTGCAAACGTGATACTGGATCTTTAATGCCTTCAGAACGATCAGTCGTTGGAACGTTGTGATCAGACACCGCTAAGTTGGCTGAATTTCTCCAAACTGGGCGGCTCGCTAAAGACAAACCCTCAAAGGCTTGAGGGCTTGTAACTTCGTGGAGCAACTGTCTGTCTATATAGAGGACGGTGGTACCGTCCTCTTCTACATGAACAACATGGTCATCCCATAATTTGTCATACAACGTACGTGCCATTGATCTTCCTAATTAACGCTTAGCGATTGGTGTCACTTGACGTGTTGGGCTACCAACGAACAACTGACGTGGACGACCAATCTTGTACTCAGGATCAGTGATCATTTCTTCCCATTGAGAAATCCAACCCACTGTACGTGCAAGTGCAAAGATACATGTGAACATTTCTGTTGGGATACCCAAAGCGCGTTGAACGATACCTGAGTAGAAGTCTACGTTTGGATAAAGTTTGCGGCTCACGAAGTATTCGTCTTCCAATGCAATCTTCTCAAGAGTCATTGCCAACTTGAACAATGGATCGTTTTCCAAACCTAATTCTTTAAGAACTTCGTAACAAGTTTCACGCATCAATTTAGCGCGTGGGTCAAAGTTCTTGTAAACGCGGTGACCAAAGCCCATCAAGCGAACGCCTGAGTTCTTGTCTTTCACCTTAGCAATGAAGTCGTCAATCTTCTCAACGCCACCGTTTGCTTGAATCTCTTCCAACATTTGCAAGCAAGCTTCGTTAGCACCACCGTGAGCAGGACCCCACAAGCACGCCACACCAGCAGCAATCGCTGCAAATGGGTTAGTACCTGAAGAACCAGCCAAACGCACTGTTGATGTAGAAGCATTTTGCTCATGGTCAGCATGCAAGGTGAAGATGCGATCCAAAGCACGAACCAATACGTCGTTTACTTTGTACTCTTCACATGGTGTAGCAAACATCATTTGCATGAAGTTAGCTGTGTATGAAAGATCATTTCTTGGGTAAACAAATGGTTGACCCACTGAATACTTATAAGCCATTGCTACCAATGTTGGCATCTTAGCGATCAAACGGATTTGAGCTACTTCACGTTGCTTCGCATCGTTGATATCCAAACCATCATGGTAGAAAGCAGCCATTGCACCAACCAAGCCAGTCAATACAGCCATTGGGTGAGCATCACGGCGGAAACCGCGCAAGAAGAATTGCATTTGCTCGTGAACCATCGTGTGATGCATCACCAAGCTATCAAATTCTTTCTTTTGAGCTGCATTTGGCAACTCGCCTTTTAACAATAGGTAGCAAGACTCTAGGAAGTCACAGTTAGTCGCCAAATCTTGAATTTGGTAACCACGGTATAACAACTCACCTTTATCGCCATCGATATAAGTGATCTTTGAGTTGCAAGAAGCAGTAGACATAAAGCCTGGGTCATACGTGAACTTACCCGTTTGACCATAAAGCTTGCGAATATCAATAACGTCAGGACCCACTACACCTTTGTAGATAGGCAACTCAATGGCTGGTGTGCCATCTGAGAACGATAACGTGGCTTTTTCATTTGTGGCGTTCATTTTTCAATCCTTATACGCGTTTTTGGTATTAGCAAACAAGCAAGTTCTATTCCAGGCGACTACTGCGTTAGAAATTATTCTTTTCTAACAGGTCTCAACATGGCCAGGACACGTTGCACCCCTTGATTCGCAAGCTCCCCCTCCGGTTCCTTGCGACGTAGTAACAAATCCATTAAGTCATTGTCACTTAAATCCAACAAACTGTTGAGTGGCTCTAGGTCACTCTCTTCGATCTGATCATGGAAGCGCTCAAAAAAGCGCTCCATCATCAAATCATTTTCCAACAGACCTCGCCGCGCGCGCCAACGCAAGAGCGACAAGGTCTCTGATGATATCGGCATTAAACAGCTCTGCGAACCATCAACTCTTTGATCTTACCAATTGCCTTTGTAGGGTTTAATCCTTTTGGACATACGTCTACACAGTTCATGATGGTGTGGCAACGGAATAGACGATATGGATCTTCCAAATTATCTAAACGCTCGCCAGTCACTTGGTCACGGCTGTCAGCAATGAAACGATAAGCTTGCAACAAACCAGCAGGTCCAACAAACTTATCTGGGTTCCACCAGAATGATGGGCAAGATGTTGAGCATGAAGCACACAAGATGCACTCATACAAACCATCTAACTCTTCACGCTCTTCAGGACTTTGCAAACGCTCTTTCTCTGGAGGTGGCGTGTCATTCACCAAATATGGACGAATTGAGTGGTATTGCTTGAAGAACTGAGTCATATCAACGATCAAGTCGCGCACAACTGGCAAACCAGGTAGTGGGCGCAAAGAAATTTTCTTTGGCAACGTCAACATGTTAGTCAAGCAAGCTAGACCATTCTTACCATTGATGTTCATCGCATCTGAACCACAAACACCTTCACGGCAAGAACGACGGAATGACAAAGTTTCATCCATCTTCTTAAGCTTCATTAAGGCATCCAATAGCATGCGCTCTGAACCATCCAATTGAACCTCGTATGTCTGCATGCGTGGTGCAGCATCAACATCTGGGTCGTAACGGTAGACTTCAAATATACGTGTATCGCTCATTTTTCTTCCTTAATAACTCTTAGAAGGTACGAACCTTAGGTGGAACGGATTCAACTGTTAGCGGAGTCAATTTGACTGGCTTGTAGTCGAGCTTATTACCTTCGCTGTACCAGAGAGTGTGCTTCATCCAGTTAACGTCATCGCGCTCTGGATGATCATCGTGAGCATGAGCACCACGACTCTCTTTACGAGCTGCAGCAGAAACAATCGTTGCGTTAGCCGCCTCAATTAAGTTCTCCAACTCTAACGCTTCAATACGTGCTGTATTGAAAACTTTAGATTTGTCTTTGAGGTGGATGTTCTTCGCACGCGCAGTCAATTCATTGATCTTCGTTACGCCGCCATCCAATAGCTCTTGTGTACGGAATACGCCGCAATGTTTTTGCATCGTGCTACGAATGTCATTAGCAACGTCTTGAGTGTATTCACCAGAAGTTGAGCTATCCAACTTCGCCAAACGAGCTCTTGAGAAATCAGCTGCGTTTTCTGGCAATGGCTTGTGCTCTTTTTGTTTCAACGCTGTAGAAACAACGTGGTTACCAGCAGCACGACCAAATACCAACAAGTCTAACAATGAGTTTGTACCTAAACGGTTCGCACCGTGTACTGATACGCATGAGCACTCACCCATGGCGTAGAAACCATTGATAACTTCGTTTGGATTACCGTTCTTAGGTGCCACCACTTGACCGTGAATATTCGTTGGAATACCACCCATCTGATAGTGAATAGTTGGCACAACAGGAATTGGCTCTTTAGTCACGTCCACGTTCGCAAAGTTAATACCAATCTCATAAACAGATGGCAAACGCTTGTGAATTGTTTCAGCACCAATGTGTGTCAAATCAAGAACAACGTAGTCACCGTTAGGACCGCAACCGCGACCTTCTTTGATCTCTTGGTCCATTGAGCGTGAAACGAAGTCACGTGGTGCCAAGTCTTTCAAAGTTGGTGCGTAACGTTCCATGAAACGTTCACCGTTCTTGTTACGCAAAATACCACCCTCACCACGGCAACCCTCTGTCAAGAGAACGCCAGCGCCAGCTACGCCAGTTGGGTGGAATTGCCAGAATTCCATATCTTCCAAAGGCACGCCTGCACGAGCAGCCATACCCATACCGTCACCAGTATTAATGAAAGCGTTGGTAGAAGCTTGCCAGATACGGCCAGCACCACCAGTTGCAAACATCACGCACTTCGCTTCAAGAATGTGAAGTTCGCCTGTTTCCATTTCTAGAGCTGTTACACCAACCACGTCACCTTCAGCATCACGGATGATGTCTAGCGCCATCCACTCAACGAAGAAGTGTGTCTTAGCGCGTACGTTACGTTGATAAAGTGTGTGCAACAAAGCGTGACCAGTACGGTCAGCAGCAGCACAAGCACGTTGAACAGCTTTTTCACCGTAGTTAGCTGTGTGACCACCGAATGGACGCTGATAAATCGTGCCATCAGGGTTACGGTCAAACGGCATACCAAAGTGCTCTAACTCATAAACAACTTTTGGAGCTTCACGACACATGAATTCGATCGCATCTTGGTCACCTAACCAGTCAGAACCTTTTACTGTGTCAAAGAAGTGATAGTGCCAGTTGTCATCACTCATGTTGCCAAGAGATGCGCCAATACCACCTTGCGCAGCAACTGTGTGTGAACGTGTTGGGAAAACCTTTGATAAAACGGCTACATTTAAACCAGCTTCAGCTAATTGCAATGATGCGCGCATACCGGCACCGCCGGCACCAACGATAACAACGTCAAAACGGCGACGAGGTACTGCTGTCTTAATGGCAGTCATTCGTTATACCCTCCAAAGGATTTGAGCGGTATAGCCAAGACATGCAATCAGCCATAACGCGGTTAATACGTGTAGTGTCAAACGGATACCTACTGGTTTGATGTAATCCATCCAGATATCACGAATACCAATCCAAGCGTGGTAGAGCAAGCTCAAAATCGCCAAGAAAGTAATCAACTTCATGATTTGGTTTGCGAACAAACCTGACCATGCTTCATAAGTTGCATCACCTAATAGGAATGCCACCAACAAGATCAAAGTAAAAACAATCATGATCACAGCAGTAATACGCTGTAACAACCAATCTTTAAGACCGTAATGAGCGCCTACAACTAAGCGCTTTGGTCCAACATTGTTATTCGCCATGGCGACTCCTTAAAACAAACCAAATAGCTTGGCTGCACAAACTGCTGCCAAACTTAAGCTGATCACTAAAACAGTTACTGCTGATTTAGCTGAAGATGCCTTATCAATACCCTTGTGCATATCAAGCATCAAGAAACGAATGCCAGCACAGAAGTGGTGCAAATAAGCCCAAATCAAAGCCAAGATAATTAGCTTGATGATTGGATTGGCCAAAACTGCTTTGAAAGTCTCAAAACTGATTTCAGAGGTGATGCTTTTGTCCAATAAATACAACACGAATGGAATCAAAATGAACATCAAAAGACCGCTTACACGGTGCAAAATTGATACCTTACCGGCCCAAGGCAAACGGTATTTCATCAAATCAAAAACATGAATATTTCTAAATTCTGGCATTTATGACCTCACTTGTATTTTTGCTGTAATGCAAAACCTTTCGATTTTATCGCTTAATTAACTTTCGTAAGTCTGACTTTTTAAAAAAAATTTCTTGTAATACATATAAATGCCTAAAACTTAGGCATTTTTTAATTCAGTTCATTCAAATAATGATGGGTAGAAGTTAGGTAAACAGCCTTACGAACTTCTACAGGACGCTCACCATAGGTAAATGAGACACGCTCTACTGCTAGTAGTGGCGTATTAATCTCAATGCCTAGGTGCTTAGCAGACAACTCATCTGCCGCCACTGCTCTTAAACGCTCAGTGGCTCTAACCATGTGGGTAGCGAACTCGGTCTCAAATAAGGCATACATCGGTCCACGCCACTCCACCAAACGCTCAGTGGTTAAGCCCTTAAATGTGGTGCCAGGCAACCAAATTTCCTCGTAAACCGTTGCTTCTTCAGAGAAAAATAAGATACGTTCAATCTGAACAACTGCATCACCTGCTTTTAGGTCTAATAATTTGGCAATTTCAGCGGGGGCGCGCAAACGCTTGCAGTCCAAAATCTTGCTTTTGGGGTAATGCGGCTCACCGTTATCTGGCACCAATCGCAAAAATCTGAAATGAACCCGATCTTCATGGTGCGTGGCCACAAAGGTGCCCTTACCCTGCCTTCTAACTAGTAGATTTTCACTGGCTAACTCATCAATCGCCTTGCGAACCGTGCCCTGACTCACCTTAAAACGAGCAGCTAGGTCATTCTCACTGGGGATCGCCTCCCCTGGCTTCCATTCGCCAGCTTGCAAACTGCCCAAAATCAGTGCTTTGATCTGCTGATAAAGTGGGCTAAAGGTGGCGATGGTTTCGGTCATGACCAATATTTCATCACATCGAGGGGGTTTTAGTCTAGAGACTTATGTCTTATATAAGACTATTTGACAGAAATAGTGCGAAAGACCTAAACTTTGTAGGATTTGCGTCAGGAGAGTGGCGCAAGATACCCCTTTCATTTACTTTAAGCTCGGAGCAAACACATGGCAAAAGCCCCATTGCGTGTCGCCGTTACAGGCGCAGCCGGTCAAATCGGTTATTCACTACTATTCCGCATCGCTAACGGCGATATGTTGGGTAAAGATCAACCAGTGATTTTGCAATTATTGGAAATCCCTGACGAAAGAGCTCAAAAGGCTTTGACTGGCGTGATGATGGAGATTGACGATTGCGCATTCCCATTGTTGGCAGGCATGACTGCTCACAGCGACCCAATGACAGCGTTCAAAGATATTGACTACGCAGTTCTAGTAGGTGCACGTCCACGTGGTCCAGGTATGGAACGTAAAGACTTGTTATCAGCTAACGCACAAATCTTTACTGCTCAAGGTAAAGCATTGAACGCAGTGGCTAAGCGCACTGTTAAGACATTGGTAGTTGGTAACCCAGCTAACACAAACGCTTACATCGCAATGAAGTCTGCTCCAGATCTACCAGCTAAGAACTTCACAGCGATGTTACGTCTTGACCACAACCGTGCTTTGTCACAGTTGGCAGCGAAGACTGGTAAAGCAGTTGCTGATATTGAGAAACTAGTTGTTTGGGGTAACCACAGCCCAACAATGTACCCTGACTACCGTTTTGCAACGATTGGTGGCCAATCAGTTAAGCAAATGATCAACGACGAAGAGTGGAACAAGAACACATTCTTGCCAACAGTTGGTAAGCGCGGTGCAGCGATTATTGATGCACGTGGTTTGTCTTCTGCTGCTTCTGCTGCTAACGCTGCGATCGACCACATCCATGACTGGCACTGTGGCACAAACGGCAAGTGGGTAACAATGGGTATCCCATCTGACGGTTCATACGACATTCCTAAAGAAGTGATGTATGGCTTCCCAGTAACTTGCGAAAACGGCGAGTACAAGATTGTTCAAGGTTTAGAAATCGATGCGTTCTCACGTGACCGCATGAATTTCACATTGAACGAATTGACTGAAGAGCAAGACGGCGTAAAACACTTGCTCTAAGCAAGCACGCTTTAATGCAACCTAGTCAAGTGTTGTTCCAAGGTGAGGCCCTTCCGAGGGCCTTACCTGTTTGTGATCACTACGCAGGCACAGAAGTGCGTATGCGTAAGGCACTTAGTTTGCAAACCGAACTAGGTCCTGTATTTGATATCACCTTTGACTGCGAAGATGGCGCACCTGTTGGCAAAGAAGCCGAACACGCCCAACTAGTCGTAGATATCCTTCTAAGCCCTGACAATCGATTCAACCGAGTTGGTGTGCGGATCCATGATCCCAGCCATCCTTGTTGGAAATCTGATGTGGCAACTCTGGTTGGTAAAGCTGGAGAGAAAATAGCATTTGTGATGATTCCAAAAGTGGAGTCATCTGCACAAACTCAAATAGTGATTGATGAAATCAATCGCGTTGCTAAAGCAGCAGGCATTACTCGAGAGATCCCCGTTCAAGCATTGATCGAAACTCATGGTGCTTTGCATGATGTGTATGCCATTGCCGCACTACCTCAAATTGAATCCTTGAGTTTTGGTCTCATGGACTTTGTCTCTGCACACCATGGCGCGATTCCAGGTGATGCGATGGACCGCGGTCAATTTGACCACCCACTGATTGCTCGTGCGATGTTAGAGATTTCAGCAGCCTGTCATGCGCATGGCAAAGTTGCCTCACACAATGTCTGCACCAATATCAATGATGTTGCTGTGATTGAATCTGACACGTTGCGCGCGAAGAATGAATTCGCCTACACACGCAAGTGGAGTATTCACCCAAACCAAATTCCAGTGATTGTGAAAGCCTTATCACCCACATCCAGTGATGTTGAAATGGCTGCCGCTATTTTGTTAGCCGCACAAGAAGCGAACTGGGGTCCTATTCAGCATGCTGGCAAATTGCATGACAGAGCCAGCTATAGATACTTCTGGACTGTTTTACAAAAAGCACATCTGTCTGGCCAAACGATTCCGCCAGCAGCTCTAAAACTTCTCTAAGCTTTAATTAAAAAAATATTCGGTAGCCCATCAACTATCGGGTCATCTTTTGCTTAGAATGTAACCATGTCTAGTTACAGACCCAAAAACTCCTCTCGCATCTCTCCTGAATCAGAGCGCCTAGTAGCTGATGCACTGTCGCTTGCCGCATCAGGCAGTCGTGTTGAGGATATTTTTTGGGAGGGTCGACTCATGGAGCGACTCTTACGTCTTTTACATGCACAAAATCAAAATGCCATTGAAAGCGCTTTGGATCAAACTCTAAAAATTAATCCCATCGCTTTTGATTGTCTCGCTGAAAATGCTGAGACCCTAGCTGAATCACTAACACTCGAACATGCGGGTGAACATTGGGATGCCGTTTTGATTGCCATCCCCATCATTGCCAGAACTCGCTACAGTATTCCATCCGGCAAGTTGAGCGCAGAATCAATCAGCGCCACTGGTAATTTACTTCACGAACAGATCGTGGCGCAAAACGCACGCATTGCCTTGGTCCCTTGGCTCTACAGCATCGACCAAATGCCTCACTCACATTGCCAAACAAGATTACTTCTTGAAAAGCTGGCGAGTGCAGCGGTTAATGGCGGAGAAATTAAATTAGAACTGCGCGATATGCCAGAAACAATCCCTGTACTGGCCGATCCAAGATACATTGTTGGCGTGGTTGCAGCACCCTCTTCTGGACCACTCTTTAGATGGCAAGAAGAAGCACCTCGCAGACAAGAGCGATCTGTTTGTTTACAAAACTGGCAAATAGGTTTGAAAGATACGATTGCCGCCATCATGCCTGGATGCGAATTTGAGTTATCTTTGCCTGAGGCCTACTTCACCAATTGTCGTGAAGCCGATCGCAAGATCAGACCTTTGAGCATTTTGGCTGCCGTCAATTATTTAGAGTCGATTTTGAATGTGGCACCTGCAGGACTATCGTGTGTGGTCGCAGGCTTTGGTGATGAGCAATGTGATGAATATCGCATTTCTTTTGCATTAAAAGGTTCGAAAGATTTAATTTATGGGGTGATTTGGCCTCTGTACGATCGCGAGTCTGTTGCCAATGATGCGATCAACGATATTTCAGTAGAAGATAGTCCAATACGAGAAATCTACGACACGATCAAAGCAGCTGGTATTGAGGATCAGTTTAGGCACGCTGATTTATACAAACCTGAGATGTGTGAAGATTGTGGCGCACCCATGTTTGTCGACAGAGCAGGTGAAATTGTTCATGCCGAGATGCCTGACGATATGCCTAGTCAGCAACCGTTGTTTCATTAATTCAAGTTAGCGACTTCTATGCGTTTATCTAAAAACACAATGCCACATATGAGTCTGTCAAATAAATTAGAAAATAAATTTCTAACAAAAATTGCCAGCAAAAGACTTAATAAAAATAAAAGTAAAGTCAAACTAAAGAACTTGACCCGCTAAAACTGGTCAAATAAGAATTAAAGTCAGCTAGCCCTTAGAATCCACACGCAACCAAATCTCATTACGCCTAAAGAATGGCAAGGTCCACGGCGGGTTGTAACGTGATAACTGTACTGAGCCTTGCGATGTCAATGATTGTT
>CAYFKY010000015.1:0-15347 GCA_964343915.1 uncultured Polynucleobacter sp.
GAATCAAACAATGGCTCATTCAATATTTGAGCAGTCAAGCTAACAAGCTCATTGATGCGCTTTGCATCACTCAAACTTCTCATACGCATGCTAGACCTCTCGGTGCCAGCATTAAAACTCAACACCGCACCAAGATCGGCCAGCTTATCTGCAATGGCTGCTTCTGTTAAAACTTTCTTATTCGCCACTGCACCTTTATCAATTAGGGCTGCCGTTAAAGAAGCTAGTCCAATTTTTGACTGTGGATCACCAGCAGAACCTACAGGCCAATCAACTTGCACATCCACCATTGGGATGGTTTTAGCCTCTACCAGGTAAATCAAAACACCATCGCGGTTAACCCAATGCTGAATCGTGGTTGCTGCCTGCGCAGAGATTGATGCAACCAGCAAAAAACAATAAACGAGATGTCTCATACTAATGCCTCATACCAGCTGGCATCTTTTGTGCCACTGCATTTTTTTCTTTAATTGGTTGCGGCTCTAAGATGGCCACAGTTAAAACGTCATCAATAAAATATTTCTCTACAACTCTTTGTATGTCTGATGAAGTGACAGCTTGGATATTAAAAAGAATTTCATCCAAATATTTCCATGAAATACCATTCATCTCCGACATACCAATTTCCATTGCTTGCGCAAAGATTGAGTCTCTTTTATAAATTTGGGACGATAGCAGTTGAGACTTCACACGATTTAACTCAGCATCAGTTACACCCGATCGCCTGATTTCACTCAAAATTAATCGAACATGTTTCTCTATGTCAGCAATAGTTTTTCCTTTTGCTGGGCTTGCAGAAATACCAAATAATTGTGGCCCCCTGCCTGTCATGCCATAGGATGCATCAACACTATCTGCAAGACGCAAATCTCTGACCAGCTTTCTATTTAGTCGTGAATTGGCATGCCCATCCAGTATCCCGGCAAGAACACTCAGAGCATATGGATCTATCAACTTAATATCTGCCGACTCAACCTTGGGAACTTTCCAAGCAAATGTAATGTCTGGATTTTCTGCCGGCGCCTTCACTTGTATTCGACGAGCGCCAATTTGGGGTATTTCTTGTTGAGGCTTCCTATCTTTAATTTTTTTTGCTGGAATCGCACCATAGTATTTTTGCGCTAAAGCATGTACCTCATTTGGCTCTACATCGCCAGAGACCACTAAAACAGCATTATTAGGCGCATACCAATCTTGATACCACTCCAAGGCATCCTGATAAGTCATATTTTTTAAATCATCCATCCATCCAATAATTGGATTTCTATACGGGCTATTGATAAATGCTGCGGCAACCAATTGCTCATAAACTATTGCCGATGCTTGATCATCTGTTCTTAATCGGCGCTCTTCCATCACCACCTGAATTTCTTTAGCAAACTCATCTTCTCTAATTTGCAAATTAGCCATTCGATCAGACTCTAGTGCCATCATTTTTTCTAAATGGCTTTTTTCAATCTGCTGAAAATACGCTGTGTAATCTTTACTTGTAAAAGCATTGTCTCTGCCACCAACAGCTGCGACCTGCTTTGAAAAATCACCGGGCTTTAATTTCTTGGTTCCCTTGAACATCATGTGCTCTAGCACATGCGCAACCCCTGTTTTACCGTTAACTTCATCAATTGAGCCTGCCTTGTACCAAACCATATGCGCAACTGTTGGCGCTCGATGGTCTTCTTTGACAATAACCTTCATGCCATTCGAGAGCATAAATTCATGGGTATCAGTCGCCTGTAACTCTTTCGCATAAACGTTTGGACCATACAAAAGGATTAGACCAATTGAAAAAGTTAGCGTCTTAGTTCTAATGGTTGTTAATATGCTCATAATTAATCAATTGTATCGGTCATGTTCGGATTACGTAAAACCCTATCTAGCCTATTTAGCAGGCAAAAAATCGATGAAGATTGGTATGAGTCCCTAGAAGAAACATTACTCCTAGGTGATGTCGGCATGAATGCCACTCAAAAACTCATCAAGCAACTTCGATCAGAGGCCAAACTCCAAAAGGCTGAGACTGTCGATGACCTCAAAAATATTCTAGCCACACTCGTTAAAACCAGTTTGAGCAAGCTGGAAAGACCCCACAACCCATTGGTTAATTTGCCTAAGGATCCCAATTGCCCACAAATTTGGTTAATTGTTGGCGTTAATGGTGCCGGTAAAACTACCAGCATTGGGAAAATCTGCCATCACCTACAAAACCAGAACCATCGTGTATTACTGGGGGCTGGCGATACTTTCAGGGCTGCAGCCAGAGAGCAATTAATTGCTTGGGGCGAAAAAAATCATGTTGCAGTCATTGCGCAACAAAGTGGTGATGCTGCCGCAGTCGCACACGATGCTGTTAAAGCGGGTCAATCTAGAAATCAAGATATCGTAATCATCGATACCGCAGGACGCCTGTCCACTCAAGCCCATTTGATGGATGAGCTTAAGAAGGTTAAGCGAGTAATCACTAAAGCCCAAGAAAATAGCCCCCATGAAACTATCCTAGTGATTGATGGCAATACTGGGCAAAATGGTTTATCGCAGGTCAAAGCCTTTCATGAGGCACTCGAGCTATCAGCCATTATTGTGACCAAGCTTGATGGAACAGCTAAAGGTGGCATTCTGTGCGCCATCGCTGAAGAGTTTTCTGATAATCCTCCTAGCGTTTTAGCCGTAGGCCTTGGCGAAAAACTAGAAGATTTAAAGCCTTTTAGCGCCTCCGATTTTGCTAAATCCTTGATTCCACAATAGTTTTTATCCATATAAATCATATGGTTACACAGCAATTAGCACTCTAATCTGAGGAGTGCTAATATAGCGGTATGACACAAATGAATGCCTTAATTCCGATGCAATTAAATGTCGGCAGCTTAGATGCCTACATTTCTAGCGTGAATCGTTTGCCAATGCTTAGCGCGGCAGACGAGATACGCCTTGCACGCGAATTTAGGGATCATGAGAACCTAGAGGCTGCACGCACATTGGTCATGTCTCACTTGCGCTTAGTTGTATCTATTGCCCGCCAATACCTTGGGTATGGCTTACCCCATGCCGATTTAATTCAAGAAGGCAACATTGGCCTCATGAAGGCAGTAAAACGCTACGATCCTGAGCAAGGCACTCGATTAGTTACTTACTCAATTCACTGGATCAAAGCCGAAATACATGAGTACATTCTTCGTAACTGGAGAATGGTAAAAATTGCTACAACCAAAGCTCACAGAAAGTTATTTTTTAATTTACGCAGCAATAAACCAAGCCTTAACGCTCTATCTCCAAACGAGATCCAAAATCTTGCTCAGGCACTTGATGTTCGCAATGAAGATGTGCGCGAAATGGAAAAGCGTTTATCTGGTGGCGATGTAGCAATTGAATCTAATGATGCTGGTGATGAAGACAGTTTTGCACCAATTAACTGGTTGTCTGATAACAGATATGAACCGTCAGAAGTCATCGCTCAAGAACAACATCGCCAACTTCAAGGCCCAGGTTTAGAAAAAGCCTTAGCAAGCCTTGATGAGCGTAGCAGAAAAATAGTATCGGCAAGATGGCTAGAGGTTTCAGATGATGGATCTGGAGCAACAACGCTTCATGATCTTGCCGCTGAATTTAATATCTCAGCAGAACGAGTTCGTCAGATTGAATCAGCTGCTCTTAAAAAAATGAAGTTAGCGCTGTCTGCGTAACTTCATTTCAAAATTACTTAAGAAGCTTTTTCAGATCTTCAGCAATAGGCTTTGGGCCTTGTTGATGCTTTAAAAACAAACGTAACTGCCCTTTGGTGTCAAACACATAACTGCCCGCTGTGTGGTCAATCGTATAGGTAGTTGGAGTTTTACCAGGCACTTTGTTGTAAAAGACCTTGAAGTCTTTTGTAACCTTTACAAGTGCTTCCGCATTTTCTGGGCGCAAACCTAAAAACCGCTTATCAAAAGAAGGTACGTACTGAGACAAAAGCTCTTGTGTATCTCTATCTGGGTCAACGGTCACAAATACAACTTGCACCTTATCTGCATCTTTACCCAATATATCCATCACCCCTTGCATCTCAGTCATGGTTGTAGGGCAAACATCAGGACACTGCGTGTAACCAAAGAACATCACAACTAATCGACCATTAAAGTCGCTCAATTGCTTTTTTTGCCCGTGATGATCCGTCAATGAAAAATCTTTACCAAAAGCTTTGCTGCCAGTTATATCAACATTATTAAATTTAATCGCTTCTTGTGAACATGCTGAAAGAAATGCTACTGCAAAAAAAATGGCGATATTTTTAATTAAGGAAATTTGGTAGTTTTTCATGGCTTATAAATAATGATCGATGAGCAAAGCAGCAAACAACAGTGACAAATAGATGATGGAGAATCTGAATGTTTTCTTTGCCAACTCATCACTGTATTTTTTATAAAGGGCAATCGCATAAGCTAAAAAACATCCGCCCAAAATCAGGGCGCTAGCCAAATAAAAGTAACCACTCATTTGATATACAAATGGCAAGATAGTTGCAGCAATTAATATCAATGTGTAGAGCAATATATGCAAAAGAGTAAATTTTTCGCCATGGGTAACTGGCAGCATTGGCAAGCCAGACTGCTTGTAATCTTCGCGACGATAAAGAGCTAGCGCCCAAAAATGAGGTGGCGTCCAAGTAAAAATAATTAATACCAACAGCCAAGCTTCAGCCGGAAAGTCATTTGCAACAGCAGCCCACCCCAATGCAGGAGGCATAGCACCCGACAAACCACCAATCACAATGTTTTGAGGTGTTGCTGGTTTTAGCAATAAGGTATAAATAATTGCGTAACCAATGAATGTTGCAGCAGTAGCCCACATTGTTAATGGATTAGCAAAATTCCACAAAAGAACCATTCCTGCGGCACCAATCACCAGCGCAAAGATGATGATCTGTACATCCGTGATCTCACCAGTGGCCGATGGTCTCCACGCAGTTCTTCTCATCTTGGCGTCAACCTTTTGCTCTACTAAACAGTTCA
This sequence comes from uncultured Polynucleobacter sp., assembly GCA_964343915.1. Lineage (GTDB taxonomy): Bacteria > Pseudomonadota > Gammaproteobacteria > Burkholderiales > Burkholderiaceae > Polynucleobacter. The sequence goes on from CAYFKY010000015.1 coordinate 4,986, forward strand.
CCGCAAAAGCAGCTCCCGCCAAAAGCCAAATACCTAATGAACCTCCAATTAATACTGGCAAAGGCACCATGCCTGGAGTAGCTAGAAACATTCCAATAATGGCGCAAAAAACAGCCAGTTGAGTCACTCTTGGTTTTGTTAAAGCCCAGTACTGACGCCATCTTGGCATCACTTGCAGAGTATTTTTAGACACGATCAAACTCCTCTGCACTCAAAGTTAACATCCGCACAAGAACTACAAGTATTGCTGCAGCTCCACCGGTATGGAGTAAAGCGGCAACCAATGGCCAGTCCAAAATAATGTTACTCATGCCAGTAATTAATTGAATGATGCATAAACTTAATAATGCAAACGCCCAACGCCTTAGCTCTGGATTTGCTGAAACAATGGCCGCTCTTAAAGTTTTCAAACCTAAAAAGAACAAGACGCTGAGTGCCAAAACTGCAGCCATACGATGAGCCCAATGTATAGCTCTTAATCCTTCAATACTTAGGTGCACCCCATCTACAGTTTTACCCAACTCCCTCCACAAACCAAATCCTTCTGAAAAATTCATTGCAGGAAATAATGATCCATGGCACAAAGGAAAATCATCACAGGCTAAAACAGCATAGTTGGTGCTTACCCAACCACCCAAGAATATTTGAATCATTAGCACCATCAAAGCAAACCAAATCGAACCTCGATTCATCCGATAAGAGCTCACTTTTTGATGACCATATGTTTCATGGTCTAACTTAGAGCTTAGGCTTGATAAATAAGTCAGGGCTGCCAATAGAGACAAACCCAACATCAAATGGGCAGTAACAATGATTGGCTGTAGCTTCAAAGTAACAGTCCACGCCCCAAAAGCACCCTGCACACATACCAACAACAAAATGAAACTAGCAGTTTGTGCAATACGCACCCCGAACTGTTGGCGCCTTAACCAAGCCCAAACAGTAATCACAATGATTAAAAACCCAACCCCCATCGCAAAATAACGATGCAGCATTTCAATCCATGCCTTACTTAAAGTTACGGGCCCTGTTGGCATTAAATTTTCTGCTTCACGTATTTGATTAAGTGCCGCAACCGGATTAGATAAACCATAACAACCTGGCCAATCAGGACAACCAAGACCAGAATCAGTCAAACGCGTGAAGGCGCCAAACAAAATTAGATCGAAGGTAAAAAATAGTGCGAGCAACACTAAACGATGAAAGCTAAATGTTTTAGATTTCCACCACAAAACCAACAACAAACAGGCCCCAATTGCAAAACCAATTAAGAGAAGCTGTATCCAAGCAACCAAACTCATATTAATTAACCTTGCCTGTTGGATTCCACTTGAGCAACTTTTCCATGTCTTTAGACATTTTCTTAAAATCAGGAGCTTCGGGATTAGTCGCAAAGCGCATCATCCTATCCCCATGTGGATCCATCAAATGAATCGCCGTCTCTGCATGGTCTAACTTCAACCATTGCTGTAATTTCTCTTTTTGAGCCTGATCTTTAGGCATTCTGATAAAAGTAAAACCAGCCACCTCTTTGTCATATGCTTTTTGCAACTCAGGATCAATTACTTCGCCATCAGTCACCAACCATATTAATTGCATACGCTGGCTCTCTTTACCCATAGCCACTCGTACCTGCCTCATCAAATACAGCAATGACACACAGGCATCATTTCCAACCTTGCATTCAGATGCAGGGCGCGCCAGCAACAAGGTCCATTTGCCTTGTATTTGGGCATCCAATCCGTCAAGCGGCATTGTCTGTACAGGGCTTACCAATTGACCAATATTAGTTTTGCCACCCTGGGGCTTGATTACATAAAAAGTAAAGTATGAAGCAAGTACTGGTGCGGCACATACCAATAACAGAAGAATCATCTGTAGACGACCACGCTTAGTAGCGGCATCAATCCTTTGACCACCCGTTGCCGGAATAAGCGGATCTAAATCATCTTTTTGCATCAAACTTTTTTCCTTAATAACCCACTAAATAACCAAAACAAGATAGTTAAAGTAGCCAATGAAAACCACTGAAACGCATAGCCCTTATGCTTTTCTGAACCATTTTGCATAGGAGCCCAATCGCGTTGCAAACCATCATCTAGACCACCTTGCGCTTGCCTTAATATAAACGGCAAATGCGGTATATTTAATTGAGCAGATTGTTTTTCAATATCAAGATTTTGCTGAATTTTTTGCTTTTGTGCCGAAACATCTAAATTACCCACATTCATGACTCGCGCTGGGTGCTCAAACACCAAACCTTCCACCTCAACTTGTCCCTCTGGGGTTATTAGAGGCGGTAATTTTTCACGATCGATGCCATCTCTAGGAACCCAACCCCGATTAATCCATATGAGTTGACCGCTGTATTGCAATTTCAATGGCGTTAAAACGTAAAAACCAACCGTAATACCTGTTTTGGGATCTCGTCCCTGTGGGTGCGGACGATTCTCTAACCAAACCGTTGCATCGGGTATGTATATCCCTCTAGCAACCATACGATGGTGCTTGGCTTCTTCATAAGTCCATTGCTTTGCATGAGCCAATAACGGAGCTGAACGTTCTTTTTTGGCTACATCAGCTGCCAACGATAACTTTTGATCCATTCGATCAACCTGCCAAAAACCTAAAGCCATGGCAATCGCGAATGTAACTAAAGCAAAAAAAGTGGCTACCGGTCTTAATAAAACTAACTGTTTAAACATAAAGCAATGATACGATGCATACCTATGAATTGGATTATCCCTATCGCTTTTTTATTGATTTTAGGCAGCCTTGGCTCGGCCCTCTTTTACATGATGCGAGACAAAGGTAAAAGCTCTAAAACCGTTTACTCTCTAATGCTAAGAATTGGCTTATCTATCGCCTTGTTTATTGGCATATGGATTGCGCACAGCTTGGGCTATATACAAAGTACTGGCATTAGAGTTGCTGGCTAATTAAGAAAATTTTTGCCTGGGTTAAATCTCTAAATATTTCTGACTAGTATTAAAAAACGCCGCTTAAGCGGCGTTTTTTAATGTGTGATTGTTTACATCCAGTAAACAACTACATACAAACCTAACCAAACCACGTCCACAAAGTGCCAGTACCACGCTGCACCTTCGAAAGCGAAATGATTCTCAGGGGTGAAGTGGCCCTTCATTGTGCGGAACAAAACAACCGCCAACATAATGGCACCCATTGTTACGTGGAAACCATGGAAACCAGTCAACATGAAGAATGTTGAGCCATACACACCAGAGCTAAGCTTCAAATTCAACTCGCTGTATGCATGAATATATTCATACACTTGGAAGCACATAAAAATTGCGCCTAAAGCTACTGTAGCTGCCAAGCCTTGAATAACTTGCTTACGATGACCTTCGCGCATTGCATGGTGAGCCCAAGTTACTGTTACACCAGAACTTAGCAACAAGATGGTGTTGATAGTAGGAATAGGCCAAGGACCCATTGTCTTAAAGCTATCCACTAAACCTGCAGGGCCAGCATTAGGCCATGTTGCCGCAAAATCAGGCCACAACAATTTGTTATCAATGTCACCTAACCATGGCATTGCAATACTTCTTGCATAGAACAATGCTGAGAAGAACGCGCCAAAGAACATGATTTCTGAGAAGATGAACCAAGCCATTGACCATCTGTATGAAACGTCAACGTTAACGCTATTCATACCTGTTTCAGATTCGTGAATGGCATCACCGAACCATGTGTATAGAGATGCGATTGTCCAAATTACACCAGCAAGACACAACAACATACCAAATGTGCTGCCATTAACCCACATGGAAGCACCGTAACCAAAACCTAATAAACCTAGGCTGGTAACGATTGGATGACGTGTTGGAGCCGGTACGTAGTAGTAAGGGGCTTTTGAAACACTGGAAGACATTCTCTCTCTCCTAAAAAATCAATTCGCTACAACTGCTTTGACAATTAATAACAAAACTGTCATAAAAATTACTGCACCCAATATGCCCGCAAGAACAATATGAACAAAAGACACAGAAGACATATCTGCATCCTGACCAGACCTCTTACGCACTCCTAAAAACCCCCATAAGACTGCTCTCATAGAGATTAGAAACATCACGATGGAATTACGACTTTGCTTTTCCATACTTATATTTTCGATGGCTTACTGTTATGTTCGCCTGTAATTACTTTTTGACCATTACCCACCTCAAAGAAGGTGTACGACAAGGTAATGTTCTTTACATCCTTTGGTAAAGCTGGATCAATCACAAAAACAACTGGCATCTCACGCGATTCGTTAGGCTTAAGTGTTTGCTGCTCAAAGCAGAAACATTCCAACTTCGTAAAATGCTGCGTTGCTTGTTTTGGCGCATAACTTGGAATTGCCTGCGCCGATACCGCTCTACCTTGTGTATTAACTACCTCATAAACTACTTGAATCATTTCGCCAGGATGCACCTGCATTGAATTTTTAACAGCACGGAACCTAAAAGGCCCTTGTGTATTTGAATCAAATTCAACGGTGATCAAACGACTTTCATCAACTTGAGTATTCTTGCTAACCGCTTTAACTGCGCGCGTACCGTAATCATTCTTACTGGTAACAACGTTAATACCTGTTACTTCACATAAAACCTTGTACATCGGAATCAAGGCATAACCAAAGGCAAACATCGCTGAACTAATAACTACAAGTTTTAGCAGCATTTGACGGTTGTAATTGGTCAGATTAAAGGCCATTGATTAACCGAATATCGCTTTCTTAGCAAAAATACCCACAAAGAAAACTAAAACCACAGTAAACAAAACTAAGCCCAAGCGACGATTACTCGCGCTTGGGTTTGTTTTATCTTGAACCGATTGAGTCATAAGTGTCCGAATACGGATTACTTAACTGTTGGAGGTGTTTCAAAAGTATGGAATGGCGCTGGAGATGGAACAGTCCACTCTAGACCTTGTGCGTTTTCCCATGCTTGTGCTTCAGCCTTCTTACCACCACGGTATGTTGGCAAAACAACGAACAACAAGAAGTAAACCTGCATCAATCCAAAACCTAGACCACCAATTGAAGCCACAGCATTGAAGTCTGCGAACTGAACTGGGTAGTCAGCATAACGACGTGGCATACCAGCCAAGCCTAAGAAATGCATTGGGAAGAATGTTAGGTTGAAGAAAATCATTGAACCCCAGAAGTGAACCTTACCGCGGAATTCATTCGCCATGAAACCTGTCCACTTTGGCGCCCAGTAGTAGAAACCTGCAAATAGCGCGAACAATGAACCAGCCACCAATACGTAGTGGAAGTGAGCAACTACGTAGTAGGTATCTTGAATCATGATGTCAATTGGAGCCATCGCACACATGAGACCTGTAAAACCGCCCATTGTGAACACGAAAATAAAACCAATAGACCACAACATTGGAGTTTCAAATGTCATTGAACCTTTCCACATTGTTGCAACCCAGTTAAAAATCTTCACGCCAGTTGGAACAGCAATCAACATCGTTGCATACATGAAGAACAACTGGCCAGTTACTGGCATACCAGTTGCAAACATATGGTGAGCCCAAACGATGAATGACAAGATCGCAATCGAACCTGTTGCATAAACCATTGAGCTGTAACCAAACAATTTCTTACGTGCAAATGTTGGAACTACTTCACTGATGATGCCAAACGCTGGCAAGATCATGATGTAAACCTCTGGGTGACCGAAGAACCAGAAGATATGCTGATACATCACAGGGTCACCACCACCAGCTGCAGAGAAGAAGCTTGTACCAAAGTGACGATCTGTCAGAACCATTGTGATCGCACCAGCCAAAACAGGCATCACAGCAATCAATAGGTAAGCAGTAATCAACCATGTCCAGCAGAACATTGGCATCTTCATCAATGTCATGCCAGGAGCACGCATGTTAAGAATAGTCACAATGATGTTGATTGAGCCCATGATTGATGAAGCACCCATCAAGTGCACAGCAAAAATAGCCATGTCCATACCAGGACCCATTTGCACAGATAGAGGTGCATATAGCGTCCAGCCAGCAGCAGTTGCGCCACCAGGAACAAAGAATGATGACAACAACAATGATGCTGCTACAGGCATGATCCAGAAACTAAAGTTATTCATACGAGCAAACGCCATATCTGAAGCGCCGACCTGTAGAGGAATCATGTAGTTAGCAAAACCAACGAAAGCCGGCATGATGGCACCGAACACCATGACTAAGCCGTGCAAAGTCGTTAACTGGTTGAATAGTTCAGGACGAATAAATTGCAAACCAGGTTGGAATAATTCCAAACGAATTAAAAGCGCCATCACACCGCCAGCCATCAAGCTAACGAATGAGAAGATTAGGTATAAAGTACCAATGTCTTTATGGTTGGTTGCAAACAACCAACGGCGCCATCCATGTGGATGGTCATGTGCGTGATCATCGTGATGATCGTGTGCGTGGCTTACTGTGCTCATAGTCGCTCCAATTACCTATCTATATATGTTTATTTAGCTGCGCGCGCTGCAGTGAAGTCTTTTGGCTGGATCAATTCACCAGTCTTATTACCCCATGTGTTACGCGTGTATGTCATAACGGCTGCCAACTCAACATCATTTAATTGATTCCACTTTGGCATTGCGTTTTTACCGTTTAATAAAATTTTCTGTTGGCCTTCTTTAGGGCCATTCACAACTTTTGATCCATCCAATGCTGGGAATGCGCCTGCACCTTTACCGTTTGGTTGGTGGCAAGCTGCACAGTTTGCAGCATAAACTTTTTCACCACGTTGCTTTAACTCATCCATCGTGAATGTTTTGCTTGGATCATCAGCCAAAGCTGCCAATTGTTTTTTCTTCTCAGAAGCCCATGCTGCGTAATCTGTGTCTGAAACAACTTTCACAACGATAGGCATGAACGCATGTTCTTTACCGCACAACTCTGAACATTGACCACGGAAAGTACCCACTTTTTCAGCGCGGAACCATGTGTCACGCACAAAACCAGGGATCGCGTCTTGTTTTACGCCAAATGCAGGAATTGTCCATGAGTGAATTACGTCATTAGCAGTTGTTACTAAACGAATCTTTTTACCAACAGGAACAACCATCTCATTGTCCACTTCCATGAGATATGTATCGCTCTTTTCTGCTTGGTTATTAATTTGCTCACGAGGTGTAGACAATGTTTGCAAGAATGAAATGCCTTCGCCTTCGCCCTTGATGTAGTCGTAACCCCATTTCCATTGGTAGCCAGTCACTTTGATTGTGATGTCAGCATTTGTTGTGTCTTTCATGGCAACAACAGTTTTTGTTGCTGGCAAAGCCATACCAATAACGATCAATAGAGGCACCACTGTCCAAATAATTTCTACTGTTGTGCTTTCATGAAAGCTTGCTGATTGATGACCCAATGATTTACGGTGTTTGTAAATTGAGTAAAACATCACGCCAAATACTGCTACGAAAATTACCGCACAGATAATTAGCATCATCCAGTGTAGAACTGCTACTTCTTCAGCAACTTTTGTCGCAGCTGGATGTAGGTTTAACTGAAAACGTGCTGGACCACCCGGCATGTCATTGATAGCCCAAGCTAAATTAGCTTGGAGCAAGCCCACTAAACCAAATAGCAAACCGGCTAATGATGTGCGTTGTTTCATCTTGATTCCCATTTAATAAATTCTTGATCTATTGCATCGCACGATTACCTGTGCACGTAATATCGGGTGATTATATTTGGTGAATTTGATCTAACGCAATAAATTACTAAGTTTTTTAGAGATTTAGATAGTAACCCTTAGCCAACAGGGTGTGTGAGCGCTTGCTTACTTAGCGCTTTGCTCTAACAATTTGCTCAGGGCTAATTGTCGCTATGCCAGCCTCTGCCTTAGATAAATCGTGGGTAGGCGTCCATGCATGCCCATAAACAACTTCCAGAGTAATTTTTAGGGGTAAATCTTGGGGCCAATCTGAGCGCTTTGGGTTCTTTGTATTTAACAAGCCCAAATCAAAAGCATCGGCCATTAACAAATCTAGTGTTTCGTAATCCAAAGTGATGTATTCCATATCCATCACAGGCTCACAAAACCCCGCCTTTAATAAAGCATCGCCCACATCATGCATATCCCATGCACTTGGGATACCTTTTAAATCTTTGCTATCAAAGTACTTCGTTATTTCTTTACCGGTGTCAGGCCCCATGTAACTAAACATGAGTAATCCATCTGTCTTTAATAGCTCTCGCCACTTTTTTATGAGCGCCTCTGGGTTTTCATCATCTTGCAGCTCAAGGTTTGACCAAATTAAATCTGCTTTATCCGCTACCCCCTCAAAGCAAGGCCGATTGATCAAACTAAAAAAGGTTTTTTTTAAACCCTTTGCAATCAACAGGGGATTGGTAGAAAAATGTTTTGCTTTTGGATATCTTGTACCGAGCAATCCAATGTCAAGTTGTCCCAAGTGACAAATTATTTGGGGCTCCATCCTAACAATCGACAACTTATCTTCCATGCGCTTGGCAATCTCAAGCGATAGAAATTTAGGCAGAGAGTTAAACACTGTCGAGGTTGTGGACATAGCCATCAGTATACTCAGCGACCCATGAAATTTCTGCTCCCTACTTCGTGTATTGGCTGTGGCAAATTTCAAGCATCTAGGATTTGCGAAAAGTGCATCAACTTACTAAAGTCCCAACAAAAAAACAGATGTTCACAATGCGCCTTAATTTGCGAGAAAACAAATGCAACTTGTACTAATTGTCAAAACCAAGCACCTTCATTTGATAAAACTATCTGTATTGATTGTTATGGCGGTCTTTTGACCAATGCAGTTCATGATTACAAGTACAAGCATCAAGTAGCAGTTGCCAAAGGTCTTATCGACACTTGGGTAGAAATTCATGGCGACAATGATTTAAAGAACCATGTAGATCTTTTAATTCCGGTGCCCATGAGCTCTCAAAAGTTGTATCAGCGAGGCTTTAATCAATCATGGGAACTATGTAAATGGTTTTCCAAAAAATTTAAGGTTCAAACATCTTCATCGATTATTTACAGAAGACACCTTGAAAGTAACCAAACTCAAGCTAGCAGAAACGAAAGAATCAAAAGATTAGAAACCGTGTTTTATATCAATCAAACTGAAATCAGTATGATTAAAAATAATCGCATTGCCATCATTGATGATGTGATGACTACTGGAGCCACATTAAGCACTATTGCAAAATTACTTAAAGATTTTGGCGCCCAAAGTGTTCATAATTGGGTAATTCTAAGAACCCCTCATAAATAAAATGCTAAACGTTGTATTAGTCGAGCCAGAAATCCCGCCTAACACCGGCAACATTATTCGCCTTTGCGCCAACACTGGTGCGAAACTACACCTTATAGAACCGCTTGGATTTCCTCTAGAGGACTCTCGATTAAAGCGTGCTGGCTTGGACTATCACGAATATGCCAACATGAAAGTTCATGCCAATTGGCAAGCATTTCTAGAATCTGAAAAACCTTCGCAAGATAGGATGTTTGCCATTACGACCAAAGGCAAAGCACACCTTTCAGAATGCAAGTTTCAAGAAAATGATTACCTAGTTTTTGGTTCCGAAACAAAAGGACTAAACCAAGAAGTGCGTGATTATTTTTTGCCTGAGAGAGCATTGAGACTACCGATGCGCGCAAATAGCCGCAGTCTTAATCTTTCAAATGCTGCTGCAATCATGGTTTATGAGGCTTGGCGCCAAATGAATTTTATTGGTGGGGAATAAGTCAGCGAGACTCTGGTCGAGCATCACGGCTCATAAGCAACTTCACAGCTTCAGCAACATCTTGTTCTTTGAATAAAACCTCACACACCATATGTGTGATTGGCATTTCAATGCCCTTTGTTTTAGCTAAATCATTGACGGCTTGGGCACACCTAACGCCCTCTGCAACATGGCCCAAAGCGCTCAGCACTTCTGATAATTTTTTGCCTGAGGCTAACTGCAAACCAACCTGCCTATTTCTAGAAAGATCGCCTGTTGCCGTCAGGATTAAATCCCCAACACCAGTTAAACCCATGGCTGTCTCTGACTTTCCGCCCATCGATATGATCAATCGCATCATCTCCGAGAGGCCTCTTGTGAGTACCGCAGCACGAGCGTTTAACCCAAGACCTAAACCATCACCAATACCTGTTGCAATCGCTAATACATTTTTAATCGCGCCACCTAACTCAACACCCACAACATCATCGCTGCCATAAACACGCATATTGCCATGATGAAAAACTTGTTGAACCAGAGCAACCAACTCTGCCGAGCTACTGGCTGCTGTTAGTGCGCAAGGCATACCTTTTGCAACCTCACTGGCAAAACTAGGTCCTGATAAAACTGCCAAACTGATGCCAC
>CAYFKY010000016.1:0-14906 GCA_964343915.1 uncultured Polynucleobacter sp.
AATGTGTCATTCCAATGATGAACACTTAAAACTTCTTCTTGATTAAACGTTGCCATTTCTGATAAATCTCTAGATGTTGATAGTTAATTAAATACACAGCTCTTAAAACAAGGCTTTGTACAAGTTAAAGCCACTCAAAGAACTGATCAACAATCCCACAGCAACTAACAAATAACGAGTCGATAGTTTACTGGTTAAAAAAGCTGCGAATGGTGCCGCAAACAAACCACCCACAATCAAACCAGCCACAAAAATCCAATGATCAATACCACCCAACAATAAGAAACTGGTTCCCGTAGCCAACGCCACAAAAAACTCTGCAGTGTTAACTGTGCCAATTGTTTTACGTGGGTTGTTACCCTGACCAATCAATGAAGAGGTCACTACTGGCCCCCAGCCACCGCCACCCACAGCATCCAAGAAACCACCGCTCACTGCTAACTTGCGAACATGTTGTAACTCATGCGACTGCTTTTCTTGACGATGTATAAATGCTTTTCTCAAAATAACGATACCCATGATGAGTAAATAGGCAGTGACATAAGGTTTAAGCAATTTGCCATCAATCGACGTCAAAAAAACCACCCCCACAACGCCACCAATCACACCGGGAATCATAATTTTCTTAAACAACTCTTTATCAACGTTGCCAAACTTGATGTGTGACACACCTGAGAAAGCTGTTGTAAAGATTTCCGCCACATGAACAGCCCCCGAGGCAGCTGCTGGGGATGCGCCAATACCAATTAAAAATGTATTTGAACTAATGCCATAGGCCATACCTAATGCACCATCAATCACTTGCGCAATCAAACCAACCACAACGGCTTGCCAAAAGAATGGAGAACTAACAAATTGATCAACCAGTACTGAAAAATCATGTCTGATTTGAGGTTGAGCTTGACTAAACCAGAAACCCAAAAAGGAAATCAGTACCAAAAAGCTAACAGTCACCACTCTCTTATCCAATAAGAGTGTTGATTTTTGAACTTCCACAGGTGGGATGCCAATCTCTAAGTGCTCTAAATTTTCAGGAGTATCGACAAACTCGGTATGTCTATTGGTACGCATGTCTAACTTTCAGTGATTTTTTAAGCCCATCAAGGGCTAAACATGGCGAGACTATAAAGATAGATTGATATATCTGGAAATAATATTTAATTCATTTTATATTACCTAAAGTAATATATAGACTACCAATCTGTAAATACAGATAGAATCTGACGAAATAGTTGATAAAAATACTAAGCTCATGATTCCAAAACGATATTCAGCAGCGCTTGCAGGAGCACTCGGCAACACCCTTGAGTGGTTTGACTTTGCTGTTTATGGTTATTTCGCCACCTCGTTAGGCAAGGTTTTCTTTCCATCGGACGACCCAGGATTTCAGACAGTTGCTTCTTTTGGTATTTTTGCGATTGGTTATTTAGCTAGACCGATTGGCAGCTTGGTTTTGGGCCCCGTTGGCGACCTACTTGGTCGCAAAAAAATGATGACAACTAGCATCATCATCATGGGGCTAGCTAGTTTTCTAGTAGCACTCCTACCCACCTACGCACAGGTCGGAGCTCTTGCAGCCTATGCATTGATGCTACTGCGCATGACTCAAGGATTTTCTGTGGGCGGCGAATACACAGGTAGCATGGTTTATGCCACCGAGGCATCTCCCATGGGTAAAGAAGGTTTGATGTCAGGCATCGCTCATGCTGGAGCCTTGTTAGGATTCTTTTTAGGATCCTTGGTTGCCGCACTCACCGCTTACTTCTTTGGCGAAGAGAATGTGAATGACTGGGCATGGCGCATGCCCTTCTTATTAGGTGCATTGGTAGCGATTGCTGGTTGGCGACTACGCACTCATATGCCAGAAACCTTTGAAGACGCGATTGAACACAAGATTAGTTCAGCAGAGCTGTCCGCCTTGATTCTGTCGCGCCTGAAAGAGGTTATCAAAAACTGGCGCACATTAGGAAGAATTGCCGCGATCATTTCTTTTTCAAATGTGTTGTTCTATGTCGAATTTGTCTATTTTGTTGATTACGTCGCAAAACACGATGGCTCGATGCAATCAGCCAACACGGTGGCAACAGCTGTGCAATTGATTGGCATCCCTCTGGTTGTACTAGGAGGCTGGCTGGCAGATAAAGTGGGTCGAGTAAAAATAACCCGATACGCCACTTGGGCTGGTGCGATTCTGACCATACCTTGTGTACTTACTTCTCAACTTGGTGGCTTAACAGGTCTAGCCATCGGACAGTTTCTAATAGCAATACCAGTGATGCTACTGTTTGGTGCTCAAGGAGTATTGATCAGCAAAATGGTTCAACCAGAACAGCGTTGCTCTGTATTTGCAATTGGCTACAGCTTGGCCGTAGCCATATTTGCAGGCACATCTCCGATGGTCACTTCATGGTTACTAGAGGTCAATCAATTAGCTTGGGGTCCTGCAGCATATTGCTTCATTTATGCAATCCCTGCTATTTATGCATTGCGCAGTATGAAAGACGATTAAATGACCAAAGTTTTTAATGCCACAGAATTAAAAACTTTAGCTTTAGAGCAACAGTCACTACCATGCACTAATTGTTCGACTCATAACTTCTCCTGCTGGGAAACAATTCTGAGTACGTTTGATCGAACTGCCATCAAGATGGTGGGCACATTACAAATACCTGATGCCCCAGAGAATTGGGATGAATACCATCCCAATGGCACAGACCAATGGTCACCAAATGCCCCGATTGCTGTCATGTATCACCCCTATAACAGTAGTGACGTATATCAATGCCAGGCATGTCAGACGGTTTATTTACGCTATACCGAATATGGCGGCTACTACGTTGATGAGCGGATTCGTGTGGTTAAGCCAGAACTAATTGTTGACGAGAAATAACTAGCTCGCTTCGATGCTAGGCAAGCCAACTGCTCGTCTTAATTTGTCACACAGTGGATTAACCGATCCATCCTCGTTAAAGATATTGAATTCTCGACAAGGGCTGGGACGCTGCTCATAGATGCTGCAACGATAACCGTGCTGAAGATCATGGCGCAAGGCGACGCATGGTTGTTTGCCAACCTCGGTGCCCGCCATACACACAATATGTGGAGTGAGTTGAGTCACCATTTCTGGTGGCACCATGCCTATCACTTGGTCGTTATCTTGATGCAATACCTCACCATGATAAAAAGACACTCGTAACTTCTGACAACACTGGCCACACTCAAAACACGGATTGTTGTCTAAATTACTCATGTTGTTGCAAGGCTTATTCAAAAATCTAAAAATTACATTAAGATAATTTTTATCATGTTGGGGAAAATACGCAAGAAACTCATCACAGACTATTTTGCCAATAGCTCACCTACAACTGAGCTCGTATGCCCTATCTGTGATCGAAAAATCCCCAACTCTCAAAAAGATGCCCATCACCTCGTTCCCAAATCCAAGGGCGGCAAAACAACGCAGTATCTGCATCGCATTTGCCATAGGCAAATACATGCCTTGTTCTCCGAAACCAAGCTAGCCAAAGAGTTAAATACCGCGGACGCCATCAAAGACCAGCCCGAGATGCAAAAGTTTATCGAATGGGTCAAATCTAAGCCCGATGACTTTTATGAGAGAACCTCAAAGAGCAAAAAGCTCAAGAGCGAAAAGATTATTTAATCCCTCACTCTAGTTCTCATGAACTAGGACTCGACGATTAATTACCTACTTTCTTTAGGGGCAACCCTTCCACACCCTTTACTGAACTGACTTCTCTCAAACACAAATGAGAATAGTTATCATTTGTGTTAATATAAAAACTCGAATTGCAAAGCAACCCTAAAACGCAATCAAAGTTTTTATTTTTAATTGAAGAGAGATGTATGAAACAAAAAAAATTAGTTGTAGCCGTCATTAGCGCACTATCCGTGATGGCGCATGCACATGCACAAAGCACGTCCAATAGCAAAGAGATTGAACTACCCCGTATTGATGTGGTCGGCAACTCACTCGAAGACATTAAAAAAACACCAGGAGCGGTCTCGATAGTGACCAAAGAAGAAATCCAGTTAAAGCAACCCATCTCAACTGAAGCTGTTCTAAAAACAGTGCCCGGAATAACGATCAAACCGGAAGAAGAGAGTTCAATTGTTTCTAACATAGGTATGCGTGGCTTGAGCTCTGGAGATGGTAATAAGTACGTCGTTATTCTGGAAGATGGCGTCCCAATTGCTCCAGGAGCCTTCACTGGAAATCAGCGCTACTACAACCCAAGAGTACAAAGAATGGAAAGCATTGAAGTACTCAAAGGGTCATCCGCCCTGAAATATGGTCCCAATAACGTTGCAGGTGTGATTAACTTCAAAACCAAGCAGCCCGAAGATGGTTTTGCAGTAACAACCAAGGTGGGCTCATTTGGTTACAAAGAAGGCTTGATTGAAGCTGGAGGAAAAACAACTGATGGCAACATGATTGGTGGCATCAATATTGTCACCATAGATAGTGATGGTTTTCAACATAAAGGCTATAAAACAGAAGATGTGATGCTCAAAGCTGGCATGGCTCTGGGAGATAAACAATGGCTAGGAGTCAAGTTAACGCATTACGACAATGAAGCGAATATTTCATACAGGGGCTTATCTCTTGCTCAGTTCCAAAATAGAGTAAAAGACAATCCCGCCCCCAATGATTACTTTTATACGCAAAGAAACTCCATTGACTTTAATCATGAGTGGAATATTGATCCAGATATCAAACTAAGTAGTTTGATGTACTACACGAAAATGAATCGTGACTACCATCGCTATGGCGTTACATCGAATCTAGCACTCGACTCAAGTACAGGCTGGGTTTTTAACGATACCTTAGGGAAAAATGATCGAGACTTTGAACGAAGAGGTTTTGAATCTCGTCTAAAAATTAATCACAACAACTTTGGCATCAAAAATGAGCTTGAAGTCGGCATTCGACTTGCTGATGAGAAATTTACTCAAGATGGCAGCACCATTGGGTACCAAGGAAATAACTACGCCCTATTTGCTGAAAACAAGTTTTATATTAATGACAAATTTGCTCTAATTCCTGGGGTTCGAGTAGAAAACTATGAACTCAAAAGAACTGGCACCAAAACAGGCGTCACCAAGGATACTGTGCTTGTACCTGGTCTAGGCAGCATTTATCAGCTCAATCCAAATACACAACTTTATGGCAGTGTTTACAAAGGATTTGCTGCGCCCTCCAATATTTCAGACTTGTCATTAGACGACAACACACTCGCCGACCTACCAGCCCAAGTTTCAACCAATTATGAAGTGGGCGTGCGTGGCACAGAGTCAGGACTTCGCTATGAATTAACTGCATTCTTAATTGACTTCAAAAATCAAAACGTCACCAGCAATAGCCAAAATGGCACACCGACAACTGCAGGCAGTACGATTCATCAAGGCTTTGAAATGGCCGCAGGATATGCCTTTAAAAATGGTTTCAGCCTAGATGGCGCTTTAACTTACATTCCAGTAGCAAAATTTAGAGGTACGCGAGGCACCGCTGCGATTGATGGCAATCGAATCACCTACACTCCTGAATTTGCTGGGAACATCACTCTAGGTTACAAATATGAGAAATTAAAAGCGGCTTTGGTAGCCTCATACATGGGCTCACAGTTCACAGACGTTGCAAACACAACAGCCATTGCACCTGGCACAAATTCTGGTGGGTTTTGGACGGGCAAATTAGACTCATACACCCTACTAGATTTACATACCAGTTACAGCGTTGATAAACAGTTATCAATTTATGGCACCATCAATAACATCACAGATAAAAACTACATTGCCAGCTTAAGACAAGGTATTTATGCTGGCCCATCAAGAAGTGTGATGGTGGGAGCTAGGTATAAGTTTTAACTTTTTTCATAACCACACACGTAGTAATAAAAATATAGGCCAGTAATTATTGAATTACTGGCCTATATTTCATGTATAGAGGATTATATGAATAACTAGTCTGCTGGTTTAACTGCCACAACACCCATGAGAGCCGACATACCATCGTGCGCTTGGCCCTCACTAATCACTTCTTCTGTCAGAACCATTTCTTGTATTTTCAAGCTTTGCAACAAGTCTTTAACCATATCTTCTGTGTATAGGTTTTCAATCTGACTGGGGCCACCAGTTTTATATTCCAACTGCTTGGGTGTATAGCCTTGGAGTATCAAAACACCACCCGGCTTTAGGGAGGCAATCATTTTTCGAAATAATTCTGCCCTCATTTCAGGCCCATAAAACTGAATAAATATTGCCACTACGCTGTCATAAGCATTTTCAGACCAATCAAATGACTCACAATCAGACAACTGATACTCAACTTTGACACCCAACTGCTTAGATAATTGTTGGGCTTTTCTTATCGCATTTGGCGACAAATCAAAAGCAGCTACATGACAGCCTTGTTGCGCCAACCAAACACTGTTACGACCCTCACCATCAGCCACACACAAAACTTGCCCACCAGGTTTTAGGTATTTCAGAGCAACAGACTTTAGATATCGATTAGGCTCGATTCCAAAGATGAATTCATCAGTGTCATAACGCTCATTCCAAACTTGATAGGCTGGTGAATTTGTCATATTAGTTAATCTTTATATACAACCGTCTTAGTAAGATCCTTAACAGTAACGTGTACAGGAATGTGTGGATTGATACTTGAAGATACTGTGCAGAAATCTTGAAATTGAGCCAAAACCCTATCTAAATTTTCAATACTATTTGCATTAACTCCTATTGATATCTCCACATCAATAGATAAAACTCTCAGACGATTTTCAGCATTTCTGCCAACCTGGCAAGTAGCCACTGTTTCTATGGGGTCAGGTGATTGTTTAAACTTTCTTAACGCAAACAATAATGAGTCAGATAGACAATTAGCTACGGCAGCTGCAAGTAATTGAGCTGGGGACGGCCCCGCAGATTTACCTAGCGGTGGCGGCTCATCACCAATAAATGGCGGCAAATCATCACTGAAGTGAATGGCAAACCGATAATCTTCTTGCTGCACTAACTTAACAGTAGGCTGTTGGCCCATCATCACGTTTCTCCCCTGAGATCCTAAAAGTCTTCGTAGTTGTCCGTTATAAATCGGATGGATTTTTAGCGTTTTGATTATTTTCAGATTTTTTGATCACCTGCTTTAAAAGTACTGTCGGCGCAACAATCATAAAAATAACAAGTACTATGCCAACAATCCCAATCCAGCTATTGAGTAACTCAACCATAAAATCTCCATCAAGTAGCCATGAGTGTAATCAGTAGAAAAAATTAGATATTGATTTGCCTCAACAAGAGTTTTTACAATGACTTAAAACATTTAATACAGATACTTTCCTTAAGTTGACCAATACTCTCGGACAATACCTTAAAGCCACAAGGCCATCATTCTTATCAATTACTTTGATAGCTTATTTCATTGGTTATTCAATTAACCCTAATATCGGTTATTCAACAGTAGGTTTTTTAGGGCTGATTGTTGCCCTTCTTGCTCACGCAGCTGGTAATGTCATCAATGATTTTCATGACTCAGTGAATGGATCCGATGTGGCAAATATAGAACGCATTTATCCATTCACCGGCGGCAGCAGAATGATTCAAGATGGCGTATTTACAGACCAGCAAATCAGACATGTTGCAATAGCCCTATTTTGCCTATCCATACTACTTGGCATCAGTGTTGCCTACACCAGCTCAATCAGTTTGATATTTGTCGGGATGTTAGGCATATTTTTGGCATGGGCTTACTCAGCACCGCCCTTTAAACTCATGAGTCGAGGATTGATCGGTGAACTTAGCATCGCCCTGGCTTGGTCATTAGTTGTCATTGGTGCTGCCATACTCAGCGAGTCGCCCCAGGTAAGTCATAGTGGGTTACCGACATACATTGCCATAGGCCTATCTTATGGCTTCTCCGTCACAAACATTTTGTTTGTTAATCAAATACCCGACATTACTGCCGATTTGTCAGCAAAAAAACACACACTTGCGGCCACCATTCAGGCAAAACATTTATGGCTCTATTACCTATGCTTTAATTTATTGACCTACTCCACACTACTTGCTGGTCACTTATTTGACTTGGTTAATGGCACACATTTAATTGCTCTACTAGTCATTCCACTGCACCTCTATATCACCCATTTACTCACGAACTCATCACACAACAAAAGCACAATTAAGCGAGCAATCATACTAACCATTCTTAGCACCCACATTTATGGGGCAATTTTGGTTATATCAAATGTATTGAGCAATTAGTTTGATGAAACGTTTTGGGCAATACTTAACTAATCTATCTATTAGTTATTTTCGGTAAATTTTCTTGATTGATGTATGTCATTGTTAATAAGCAATGACAGTGCGAGTATTTAAGTATCACTTAATAATTTTAAATATCAATCATGAAATTAAATATTGTTCTTGCAACTGTTCTATTTGCCTCCACTGCTTATGGTCAAACTCCTTCACCTGCAACAGATGTAGAAAAATTACCTAACGACCATTATGGTAAGTTAGTTAGATACGGCAAAAAGTTAACTGAAGAAACATATTCAGTGATTGGCCCAGAAGTTACCAATAAAAAGATGCGCTATGCCGGTAATAATTTTGCCTGCACATCATGTCATCAAGACAGTGCCACCAAAAAATTTGCAATGCCATGGGTTGGTGCACACGCGACATTTCCCCAGTATCGAGGCAGAGAAGATGCAATTAGCACAATCGAAGAACGTGTCAATGGTTGCATGGAAAGAAGCATGAATGGCAAATCAATTCCCTTAGATAGCGAAGAAATGAAAGCATTTGTGACATACATTCATTTTTTATCTAAAGGCATACCTGTTGGAGGGAAAGTAGAAGGTCAAGGTTTGCCAGCATTCAATCCGCCTAATAGAAAAGCAGATTCATTGGCAGGAGAAAAAATATATGCAAATACCTGTGCAAGTTGTCACGGTATAGATGGTGCTGGGTTAAGAAAAGGAAAACCAGGTGATGCAAATGGATATGTATTTCCTCCACTGTGGGGCAAGGATACATTTAATACTGGCGCTGGTATGAATAGAATCCTGACCGCATCTATTTATATCAAAACCAATATGCCTCAAGGCACATCTCATGGATCTCCAGTTCTGAGCGATGAGCAAGCATATGATGTAGCAGCATATATTTTAAGTAAGCCACGCCCAGTTAAGGCACACCTGGAAAAAGACTTTCCTGCTCGCTGGAACAAACCTGTGGATGCAGCCTTTGCGCCATACGTAGATGGCTCCAGCGCTGAGCAACATAAATACGGACCATTTCAGCCAATCATGGAAAACATGAAACAAGTTAAAAAGGATATGGGCAAATAAATCATTGCTCAGATAAAACATGAATTCTGATAAAAAAATAGAAGGTCAATGCTGTGGCTCATGCTCCTGTGAATCGAATAGCGTAGATAAAGATCGCAGGAACTGGTTATTAGCCACCTCAATTGCAGGCGGCGTTGGCGTTGCTGCTCTTGCAATTCCACTTGTAACCACTTTCAGCCCTTCAGAAAAGGCCAAAGCAGCAGGTGCACCTGTTGAACTTGATATTTCAGGAATGCAGCCAGGAGAGTTAAGAACTACTGAATGGCGCGGCAAACCAGTTTGGGTAGTTAGACGCACACCTGAAATGCTTGCTGCCCTAAATCAATTAGCCCCACAACTTGCGGACCCCAACTCCGAGAGAAATCCAAGTGCGTTCACGCCAGAATATGCTCGAAACACTCATCGCTCTATCAAGCCAGAGTACTTGGTAGCAGTTGGCATATGTACACACTTAGGATGCTCGCCTGTTGAAAAGTTCCAAGTAGGTCCTGGTCAATCACTACCTGATGATTGGCAAGGTGGTTTTTTCTGTCCATGCCATGGGTCTACCTTTGACTTAGCAGGTCGTGTTTATAAAAATAAGCCTGCCCCAGATAATCTAGAGATTCCACCTCACATGTACCTCAGTGACAGCAAGATTCTTATTGGCGAAGAGAAAAAATCTTAGCCAGATCTCAGAACTATTTACTGGAATTTAAGACTAAATTGAGGTGGCACTTGTGCCACCTTTTTTGTTTCTTTGTTGACAAAAACGATGCCCTGTTTGCCTCTGGCTAGCTCCCTGGAATTGTCGATGCAATCAATTCTGTAGAAGAGATCAAACCCATATTTATTAAAGTCTTGTGGCTGCATCTGAATGCGGATGGTTTCCCCATGAAATCCCTCAGATTTGTACTGAATGAAATGATCGGCAACCACAATTCCCAAGCCTTCAATATCTAGCTCGCTGTAGCCCATCGATTTTAAAAATCGCACCCTCGCTTCTGATACCAAAGTAATAAGCTGAGCATTATCTAGATGACCACCGTAGTTGATATGGCCAATATAAAGTTGTAAATCTGTTGCAAACACAAAAGATTCAGGCAGGTCTAGTTTGATACGAGGCATAGTCAGATCTTTGCAATCAATATTTATTCAGCAAACACTTCTTTAGCTGTTCTAAAGGCATCTACACAAGCAGGGGCACCACAGTAAGCTGCCGCATGAAGAAACAATTCTCTAATTTCTTCTTTGGTAACACCATTATTCAAAGCACCACGCAAATGAATTTTTAACTCATGGGGGCGATTAATAGCCACCAAAATAGATAAAGTAATCATACTGCGCTGCTTTTTGGTCAAACCTGGTCGATCCCAAACGGCTCCCCATGCGTGCTCAGTAACATATTCTTGCAAGGGCATACTGAATTCGTCAGCATTGGCTAAAGAATTATTAACATACTCCTCACCCAATACTTCTTTACGTATAGCCAAACCTTTTTCAAAACCTTCTTTGGTATTCATATAGACCTCAATCAATAATTAATATGTTGATAATACAGAGCAATTAAATAGGTGAAGCATCTTGGCGCTTGATGAGAAATAACTCAAAAACACGGCCATTAGGCTCAGTTTGAATGATTTTTAAAGGCAGCCAGTGATGGTCTTCTGCCAACCAAACCTCCACCTTACGTTGATCAGCCTCATTTCTTGGTAATCGCACAAAATGCCTAGCTTTAATTTTTTTATCATTCGTAGGATCTGATACGTCTTCATCACCTTGACTAACAAAAATCCATTGACTTAACTTATCCAGTTCAGCAACTGGAATCTCCCTTGCAACACCTGAATCATCCAGTTGCGAATTACCACCAACTAAACAGGCTAACTGGAACAAAACGCTAAATCTATCTTGCGCACCCTTAGGCAAATCAGATGATTGACCATTAACTGAATATTTGATGCTATTAGCTTGTCTTACAAATTCAATATTTCTAGATCCCTTACTACCCCTGATTTCTTCATAGAAATCAGGTGATAAGCCATACTGATCAATTCCACCAATGCTAGAAAAGACATAGTCACCCAAGAATGGTACCGATAATGTGACTTTAATTTGATAACCATCACCCAAATTGACCCAATTAATTTGTGCAATTTGATTGGGATTACCGTTGACATATGAGGCATAAGATAAAAGCGCTGATGGTGGCAACTTAAATGCCTGACCCACATCAACCCTCTCCTCCATATTACTTTGCTGATTGATCGAATCATCAACCCCACCAGGGCTAGATTGAGTAGAATTTTTTAATTGTTGAATTTCTTGAATATCAATTAGCTTAGTGACCACCACTGATGGGCTGGGCGTAGAGTCAACATGACTAACCCAATCCAACTCAAAGAACAATAAGAAGTGAAAAGCCAAAGAAAAGATCATTGCGAACCAAAAATATCGCTTGGTAAATCGATGAGTGGCAATAATCTTCATGGTTATTTGATATTAAACCTGATTTATAAGTTTATCGGCACAACTCAAGACAAATGATTCAATTCATAGTAACCTTTTGCCATGAATTCATCCATTAAGGTAATCGCTTTTGACGTGTTTGGCACCACAGTTGATTGGCATGGCTCGATCATGCAAGAAGTCAAACAAATGGGCCTGAACGTCGATGCAGATCAATTCGCCAACGCTTGGCGCTCTGGCTATGAGCCCGCCATGGCAGAGGTGCGCAAAGGCGCTAAAACATGGACAAAGATTGATGTTTTACATCGGATGATTCTTAACAGAATTCTGGATGAATTCAATATCACCCATTTGAGTGAAGAACAAAAACAACACCTCAATTTAATTTGGCATCGCCTACACCCTTGGGCAGATACAGTTGAAGGGTTGCAACTACTTAAAAAACGATACAACATTGTGACCTTATCGAACGGCAACCTAGGCTTGCTTGCGAATATGGCTAAGTTTGCTGGCTTACCTTGGGATTTGATTTTGTCAGCCGAGGTATTTAGGCACTACAAACCAGATCCCGAAACTTACTTAGGTGTCGCAGATATTTTTGATGTTCAACCACACGAAGTGATGCTGGTCGCGACTCACACGAATGATTTAAATGCTGCCAAGTCATATGGACTAAAAACAGCTTACGTTCATCGACCGCTAGAGTTTGGCGCCAATCAAATTAAACCAATGCCAGATGTCTCCAGTTTTGACATAAGTGCCAGCGACTTCATCGATTTAGCCAAGAAATTAGTTTGAGAACAAACCTTTGATTTCTTTGAGCAACTTATTACCAGTGTTTTTAATCGTTGTTTCAGCATCTTTCAATTGAACACCCGCTTGCTCTAAAGCTGCAGGAGCAGATTCAGTAACCACTTTTTTAGTTGAGCCAAATAAACTATTCATCACCTGCCCCGCCACTTCTGACGGATCAGAACCATCATCTGCGTTACCAACCTTGGTCATATGTATATTGGGCAAAGGTAATTTGATCGATGAGTCAAACAAACGACTATCTCTGAGTAATAATGAAATATCACTGAGATAGACATCTTTAATCAATATTTTTACTTTTGATTTCTCTGATGTCTTTGAAGACTCCACGCCAACACTTTGGGCCACTTCTTTGGCGTAATTGATTGCGTTGTTTTGTAAAACTCCCAAATTATCACCTTTGGCACTGTATTCATAAGTCACCGTGGGAGCCACTACGCTAACTTTTTGCACAATAATTTTTGAAGTGTTCAAATGTTTTTCATCTAGATCAATCACCACCTCACCCGCATAAAAAGCATTCTTTTCCTTGAAGCCCTCAGGATTAGCAACGCTCAGCTTTTTGAGAGTCACTTGTGCTTTTTTAAGATCTACGCTCACCGAGCCTAAAGAAACTTTCGCTTTAACAGCTTCTGAACCATATTTCTCAATAGCACCCTTCACCAAGCTATCCATTTCATAGATGCCATAAAGAGTGAATCCAGCCACAAGCAAGATTAGAAAGCCTATCGCTATAAAGAATTTTTTAAGTAACTTCATGGGGTAATTATCAATGATTTGTTACATTAGAGTAACGCATTAGAATACATCTACATCTTAATCATCAAGTACGCTCAAGGAATTCTCACATTGAAGAAAATTGTTACCGCTGCAATCATTTTGAACGAATCAAGAGTATTGATTGGTAGAAGAAAACCTAATCAAGCACTAGGTGGTTACTGGGAATTTCCTGGTGGCAAGGTCGAAAATGGTGAATCTCTGGTTGACTGCCTAAAGAGAGAACTTCACGAAGAATTGGGCGTGAATGCCAAAGTTAGTGAAGATATCTTTGCCATGGTTGACCACAGCTATGATGGCGGTGAAATCCAACTTGTTGCCATGCTGGCAGATATTGGTGATCAACAACCTGTTGGCACAGTCCATGACTTTTTAGCATGGGCTCCTATTGAGGAACTATCTAGCTATAAATTAGCGCCAGCAGATGTACCTATTGCTCAGAAAATTATTCAGAAATTCGGTCAATAGTTACCTGAAATTAGATATTCCTAGATAACTATTGATTAGATATGAGAGGTAGTAAGTAAAAAGTCACCCGAGGGTGACTTTTTTGTTTACTTGTAAACGATATCGGCTCGGCGATTTTCTTTCCAAGCTTCTTCGTTGCTACCAGCAACCTTTGGTTTTTCCTTACCAAAGCTCACTGCTTCCACTTGAGATGCATCAACACCTAATAAAGATAAAGATTTCTTAACGGCTTCAGAACGTTTTTGACCAAGCGCTAAGTTGTACTCTGTAGTGCCGCGCTCATCCGTATTACCCTGAATAACGATGTTAGCCTTCTTGTCTTTGTTGTCACGTAGATACTTCGCATGCGCTTCTACAACAGACTGGTACTCAGGCTTAACTTTGTAGCTATCAAAATCAAAGTAAATGCTTCTTTTGCCATAAACACTAGATTTTGGATCGTTAATTGGGTCGTAACCCATGCCTTGACCTGTCACATCAACAGATGCCACCTTATTTGAGTCTGTAGTGCTGCAAGCACCCAAAATTGAAACAAAACCAACCGCCAAAATAACTTTTAATAACTTAGACATATATATTCCTTTAAAAAAATAATAAAAAATTAAACGGAGATAGATATGTTTCTAGGTGGCTTGAATATTTTTTTATTTAACTGAGAACTATTAAGAGTCTTAACAATGGCTCGCATAGTTTGCTTAAGCTGGGCGGTACCAAACAATACGAATATGCCAATGACTATGGCCAACATATGAACCGAGATGGCTCTCGTCAAATTATTTTTATCATCAATGCCTGAGGCTTCAACTTGTTGTTGAGCCAATATATATGCAGAGTAATTGCTATAAATTTCTGCGCGCTTAATGCCATTTTCAATAAATCGATTGCCTGAAACAGCCTTGAATAATAAAAGGCTGAGACACAGCAGAATTAGCAAAAATTTACTTTGGCGCTTCATTTGGTCAGTATTGTACCAACCCCAAGCTTTATAACAATTGTGAGGAAACCTGATATAAAAAACCACCC
>CAYFKY010000017.1:0-8961 GCA_964343915.1 uncultured Polynucleobacter sp.
ACTTCTTTTTTGCCCTCAAAAATATTAAGAGGTGTGCCTGGGGCAATCGTCGCTGCCTGACCAAATGCAAAATGACTTGTTAACATTCCAATTGCCACTACCAGTAACTTCTTCATCATTCTCTCCCTGTGTATTCGTATGAAAAGGTTGTTCTAATCTTTAGACCCCACATAGTCAGGGACAGAACTTTCGTAGAGATTACTAGTTACTGGATATTCCTAAGTGTGACTGTCAACTCGCCATATATGCTATGCGTTATAGGGGTAACACTCTTAAGGAGGTTGTGATGTCCAGATTCAAAAAAATTGTCACCACTCTAGTTTTATCGAGTCTTTTGGCTTCAACAGGTGCATATGCTGGTGGTTATTATGGGTACGGCTATCGCCATCACCATCATGGTCATTGGATTGCGCCAGCTTTGATTGGTGGCTTGGTGGTTTACTCGGTGATGGAGCCTAGAGTCGTTCATTCTCAACCGGTTTATGTCACCCCAGCCCCAGTGGTGGTAGCGCCGCCTCCACCGCAGCCGATTCAGGCTCAAAATCTTCCACCTGTCTGGTATTACTGCCAATCCTCACAAACTTATTACCCGTATGTGCAGAGTTGCCAAGAGGGTTGGAAAACCGTTCCTGCCACCCCGAGTTAGTTAAGTATCAGATTTAATAGGGATTTTTTATTAAATAATAAAAATTATAATTATTATATAAATACTATTATTTAATTAATAACCCTATTAATTGATATATCTATTTATTTTTCTTCCATTAAATATTATTATTTAGCCATATTCAGCTAGGGCTGAGTATCCAATTAATAAATATCAAATATGCGGAGAATAAATGGCTACATATCAAGAGTTATTGGCTCAAAAAGAAGCTTTAGAAAAACAAATTATTGAAGCAAAAGCTCGTGAAAAAGCTGAAGGTATTGCTAAAGCTAAAGCGATTATTGAGCAATATGGCTTAAGCGCTTCTGATGTATTTACTCGTAAGGGTGCTGCTGGTTCACGTGGTGGAAAAGTGGCCGCAAAATACCGCAATCCAGCCACGGGCGAAACATGGACTGGTCGCGGTAAGGCTCCAAAATGGATTGAAGGACAAGACCGTAATAAATTCGCTATTTAATTAATAAAGAATTAATTACTGGGGGCCTGTTTATCAGGCCCCTTCGTATTTCTTGGCCAGGCAGTCAAATATGATTTGTTCTATTTTGTCTGCATAAGGCTGATTAATGCTGCCATCCTCTAGTAATAAATTCTGATGTTTATAAGCTTTGATCATGGGGTTATTAATCATCTTTCTGGGTATATTAGGATTTTTCTCGTTTTTTGCATCTTTGCCTTTATTGCACGGCATTTTCTGCACTTGTGGATTTTTCTTAATAAACTCAGCTTCGACCAATACGGGGATATTTTTAGTGTGAACGTGTTTATTTAAATAATGTAATAAATGAACTTGTTCGACGGGTGGTAACTTGGGATCGATATAAATAATATCTGGTGATAAAGACACCGCCTGCATGAGCGCTTCTAGGGTGTCTGTACACACATAGATCTCTGGGGCTGATCGCCAAGCTTCTGAGAACCTTTGAAAGTTTTCAACTTGTTCAGGCTGCTTTAAAACTGCCAATACTAAAAATTGCTCTGAACTACGCTCTCTAATGCCCATGCGCCGTCTTTTAAGGAGTTTCTCTAGAGACGAAGAGAGGATACGGCGATGACCACCTCGGGTTTTCCAAGCCAGTAATTCGCCAGTTTCAACCATCTTTTGGACGGTACCTAGTGATACTTGTAGCTGGCGCGCGCTTTGGCGGGTGCTCAAGTAATCTTTAGGATTTTCTGGATTTTTAATTTCCATCATTTATTTCCTATTAATTGTTAATGGAAATGTCATCGTAAATAGATTTGTTAGCTTTGCAAATCGGCTAATTCTGATTTTGTTGTAGGAAATTTCTTACAAAATACTTGCTAAAACCCTTTATTTTCTTAGGGGAAAAACCTAACTGCACTCTTGAAGCCTTAGGTTTACAGTGTTTTTCAGTAAAAAAGTAACGCAAATGTTGGTTTAGACGTGTTAAGCTCTCATTTGCGGAATATCCTTCCGTTGCAGTTACAACTAGTTCGCAATCCGCTAACCGGTCAAGCCGTGTCGCGGAAGGTTTAAACCCACTACAAATTCGGGATACCCGATGAAAGGTGAGCAATATGATGCAGTCCTACAGAGGTAGTTCTTATCTCTTTGGCGGTAACGCCCCCTACGTAGAAGAACTCTACGAAGCCTATCTTGAAAACCCAGCTTCTGTTTCTGACTATTGGCGCGAATATTTTGACAATGTTCAGCTAGTGCCAGCTGTTGATGGATCAACGAAACACGACGTGCCACACGCGCCAGTTGTGAATGCCTTTGCTGAGCGTGCAAAGCAAGGTCCGATTCGTGTGATCAATGATTCAGCGGATTCAGAACTTGGTCGTAAACGCGTTGCTGTTCAACAGTTGATTGCTGCTCACCGAAACGTTGGTAACCGTTGGGCCGATTTAGACCCACTCAAGCGCACTGAGCGCCCAAACATTCCTGAGCTTGATCCAGCCTTCTACGGTTTGGGTGATGCTGACATGGATATCGTATTTAATACAAGTAATACATTCTTTGGCAAAGACAACATGACTTTGCGCGAGTTGTTACAAAACTTGCGTCAAACATACTCAGGCACGATCGGTGCTGAGTTCATGTACATCACTGACCAAAAGATGAAGCGTTGGTGGCAAGAAAAGTTGGAAGCTGCAAGAGCTACACCAGCTTTCACACCAGAAAAGAAAAAACAAGTGCTTGAGCGCTTAACAGCTGCTGAAGGCTTAGAGCGTTATTTGCATACTAAGTATGTTGGTCAAAAGCGTTTCTCATTAGAAGGTGGTGAAAGTTTCATCGCTTCGATGGATGAGGTAATTCGTGTGGCCGGTACAGCAGGTGTGCAAGAGATCGTGATTGGTATGGCTCACCGTGGTCGTTTGAACGTGTTGGTGAACACTTTGGGCAAGATGCCTAAAGATTTGTTTGCTGAGTTCGATCACACAGCTCCAGAAGATTTGCCTGCGGGTGACGTGAAGTATCACCAAGGTTTCTCAAGCGACGTAACAACTCCTGGCGGCCCAGTGCATTTGTCATTGGCGTTTAACCCATCTCACTTAGAGATTGTTAACCCAGTGGTGGAAGGTTCTGTGCGTGCTCGTATGGATCGTCGTGGTGATGCAACGGGTTCACAAGTGATGCCAATCTTGGTGCACGGTGATGCGGCGATTGCTGGCCAAGGTGTGGTTCAAGAAACTCTAGCGATGGCTGAGGTTCGTGGTTACTACACAGGCGGCACGATTCATATTGTGATTAACAACCAAATCGGTTTCACAACATCAGACCCACGTGACTTACGTTCGACTCTTTACTGTACAGACATCCTTAAAACAATCGAGGCGCCTGTATTGCACGTGAACGGTGATGATCCTGAAGCGGTGGTGTTGGCAACTCAATTAGCAGTTGAATACCGCAACACATTC
This sequence comes from uncultured Polynucleobacter sp., assembly GCA_964343915.1. Taxonomy (GTDB): domain Bacteria; phylum Pseudomonadota; class Gammaproteobacteria; order Burkholderiales; family Burkholderiaceae; genus Polynucleobacter. The sequence goes on from CAYFKY010000017.1 coordinate 3,548, forward strand.
AAAAAGGATGTGGCGATCGACATCATCTGTTACCGTAAATTGGGCCACAACGAACAAGACACACCTGCATTGACTCAACCTTTGATGTACAAGAAGATTGGTCAGCACCCAGGTACACGCAAGCTATATGCTGACAAGTTAGAAGCTCAAGGTGTATTGCCAGCAGGTGGTGGTGATGAGATGGTGAAGGCTTATCGTTCTGCGATGGATGCAGGTAAGCACACGGTTGACCCTGTGATCTCTAATTTCAAGGGCAAGTACGCTGTTGATTGGACACCATTCCTTAACAAGAAATGGACAGACTCTGCTGACACAGCGATTCCTTTGGCTGAGTGGAAGCGTTTGGCTGAGCGTATTACGAAAGTGCCAGAAGGCTTTAAGCCACACAACTTGGTGGATAACGTTTTAAACAACCGTGCTGCGATGGGTCGCGGTGAGGTGAACGTTGACTGGGGTATGGGTGAGCACATGGCCTTTGCTTCATTGGTAGCGAGTGGTTATCCAATTCGTTTGTCTGGTGAAGACTCAGGTCGCGGTACTTTCACACACCGTCACGCAGTGATTCATGATCAAAATCGTGAAAAGTGGGACACAGGTACATATATTCCGTTGCAACACGTTGCCGATAACCAAGCTCCATTCACAGTGATTGACTCAATCTTGTCTGAAGAAGCTGTATTAGGTTTCGAATACGGTTATGCATCAGCCGAGCCAAACACACTCACTATCTGGGAAGCTCAGTTCGGTGACTTCGTGAACGGTGCGCAAGTGGTGATCGACCAATTTATCGCTTCAGGTGAAGTGAAGTGGGGTCGTGCCAATGGTCTTGTGATGATGTTGCCGCATGGCTACGAAGGTCAAGGCCCTGAGCACTCATCATGCCGTCCAGAGCGCTTCATGCAATTGTGTGCTGATATGAATATGCAAGTGGTTCAACCAACGACTGCATCTCAGATCTTCCATTTGTTGCGTCGTCAAATGATTCGTCAGTTCCGTAAGCCTTTGATCATCATGACACCTAAGTCATTGTTGAGAAACAAGGATGCGACATCACCGATCACTGAATTCACTAAAGGTGAATTCAGAACAGTGATTGGCGAACTAGACGCCAATATTGATCCTAAGAAAGTAACGCGTGTGGTGGCTTGTTCAGGTAAGGTGTATTACGACCTAGTGAAAGCACGTGAAGCTAAAAAACAAAATGATGTTGCATTGATTCGTGTGGAGCAGTTGTATCCATTCCCGCACAAAGCCTTTGCTGCAGAAATGAAGAAGTATCCAAAAGCAACTGAGATTGTTTGGTGTCAAGATGAGCCACAAAACCAAGGCGCATGGTTCTTCATTCAGCACAACATCCACGAGAACATGACAGAAGGTCAGAAGTTAGGTTATGCAGGTCGTCCAGCTTCAGCCTCTCCAGCATGTGGCTATGCTCACTTACACCAAGATCAGCAAAAGGCTTTGGTGGAAGCAGCATTCGCTAAGCTCAAAGGTTTTGTACTCAGTAAATAACAAGTAACTAACACTAACAAATACTCTATAGAAAATAAGGGAAAAAGAACATGGCTATCGTAGACGTGAAAGTTCCACAATTATCAGAATCAGTTGCAGAAGCAACAATGTTGACTTGGAAGAAAAAAGCCGGTGAAGCGGTTGCTCAAGATGAAATCTTGATCGAAATCGAAACAGACAAAGTGGTGCTTGAAGTACCAGCACCATCAGCTGGTGTTTTGGCTGAGATCGTCGTTGGCGACGGCGGCACAGTGGTTTCTGACCAAGTTATTGCAAAAATTGATAGCGCTGCTAAAGCTGCTGCTGCACCAGCGGCCGCTGCTCCAGCACCGGCTCCTGCAGCTGCTGCCCCAGCACCTGCGGCTGCTCCAGCAGCACCAGCTGCTAGTGCTAAAGCAATGCCTTCTGCAGCTAAATTGATGGCTGAAAATAATTTGGCAGCAGGTCAAGTAGGCGGCACAGGTAAAGATGGTCGTGTGACTAAAGGTGATGTATTGGCAACTTTGTCAGGCACTGCACCTAAGGCTGCTGCTGCATCTGCACCACAAGTCAACATTGGTGGTCGTCCAGAAGAGCGTGTACCAATGAGCCGTTTGCGTGCTCGTATTGCTGAGCGTTTATTGCAGTCTCAACAAACTAATGCCATTTTGACTACATTCAATGAAGTGAACATGGCGCCAGTAATGGCAATGCGTAACAAGTACAAAGACCAGTTCGAAAAAGAACACGGTACTAAGTTAGGTTTCATGTCTTTCTTCGTTAAAGCAGCTGTGCACGCTTTGAAGAAATACCCAATCTTGAACGCATCTGTTGATGGCAATGACATCGTTTACCACGGTTACTTTGATATTGGTATTGCTGTGGGTTCACCACGTGGTCTAGTGGTACCTATTTTGCGCGATGCTGATCAAATGAGCTTGGCTGACATTGAGAAGAAAATTGCTGAGTTTGGCGCGAAGGCTCGTGATGGCAAATTGTCATTAGAAGAGTTGTCAGGTGGCACATTCTCAATCTCTAACGGCGGTATCTTCGGTTCTATGTTGTCTACACCGATCATTAACCCACCACAATCAGCGATTTTGGGTATCCACGCGACGAAAGATCGTGCTGTGGTTGAAAACGGTCAAGTGGTCGTGCGTCCAATTAACTACTTAGCTATGTCTTATGACCACCGCATCATTGACGGTCGTGAAGCAGTGTTAGGTTTGGTTGCTATGAAAGAAGCGTTGGAAGATCCAGCACGTCTTTTGTTAGACCTTTAATCCCAAGATACGGTTAAGGAAAAAACATGAGTCAAAATTTTGACGTTGTAGTGATCGGTGGCGGTCCTGGCGGTTATATCGCTGCGATCCGCGCTGCTCAATTAGGTTTTAAAGTGGCTTGCGCAGAGAGCAATGCTTACGATGATCCTAAAGGTGAGCCACGTTTGGGTGGTACATGCTTGAACGTGGGTTGTATCCCATCTAAAGCATTGCTAGCCACATCAGAAGAGTATGAAAACATTGCGCATCACGTATCTGATCACGGTATTACTGTGAAGGACGTGAGCGTTGATGTGAAAAAAGTGATTGCTCGTAAAGATGACATCGTGACAAAAATGACAGGTGGTATTCAGTTCTTGTTCCGCAAGAACAAAATCACTTTGTTAAGAGGTCATGCGTCATTTGCAGGTAAAGGTGCTGATGGTTATCAAGTAAAGATTGATGGCAAAGATGCTGGCACAGTAACTGCTAAAAACGTGATTATTGCTACAGGTTCTAAAGCTCGTCACTTACCAGGCATGCCTGTTGATAACGAATTGATCTGCGATAACGAAGGCGCATTGAAGTTTGGTTCAACACCTAAGAAGTTGGGCGTGATCGGTGCGGGTGTGATCGGTTTGGAGTTGGGTTCTGTTTGGCGTCGTTTGGGTGCTGAAGTAACTATTCTTGAAGCATTGCCAGGTTTCTTGGCGGCTTGCGATGAAGGTGTTGCTAAAGAAGCTCAAAAGCTATTCACTAAACAAGGTCTAAAAATTAATTTAGGCGTGAAGATTGGTGATGTGAAAGCAACTAAGAAGGGTGTGACTGTTGCTTACACAGATAATGCTGGTGCAGCTCAGACTCTTGAGTGTGATCGTTTGATCGTGTCAGTGGGTCGTGTACCTAATACTGATGGCTTGAACCTTGAAGCAATTGGTCTTAAGACTGATGAGCGTGGTTTCATTGCAATTGATGACCACACATGCGCAACAGCTGCTCCTGGTGTTTACGCGATTGGTGACGTGGTACGTGGACCTATGTTGGCTCATAAAGCAGAAGACGAAGGCGTATTGGTTGCTGAAGTGATTGCTGGTCAAAAACCACACATTGACTACAACTGCATTCCTTGGGTGATCTACACATCTCCAGAGATTGCTTGGGTAGGTAAAACAGAGCAACAGTTAAAAGCTGAAGGTCGTGCTTACAAGCCAGGTCAGTTCCCATTTGCGGCCAATGGTCGTGCCTTAGGTATGGGTGCTGCTGATGGTTTTGTGAAGGTATTGGCTGATGCACAAACTGATGAAATCTTGGGTGTACACATTGTTGGTAATGCTGCTTCTGATTTGATCGCTGAAGCTGCAGTAGCGATGGAGTTCAAGGCTGCGGCTGAGGACATCGGTCGTGTTTGCCATCCACATCCAAGCTTGTCTGAAGTAGTGAGAGAAGCTGCTTTGGCAACGGATAAACGCGCATTGAACATGTAATGTCGCTTTATTAAAAGTCAGTATCTGGGGATCGATAAACTGAAGTTTTGAGATCCCCAAATTCTTTATACAGAAGGCCCATGAAAGTCACAGAGTTCTACAAACAAGAGTTAGTTAAACGAGGCTATGGCAGTGATGCTGCACAAAAAGCCGCGATTGACCGCTTGCAGGTTTGTCAGGACGAGTGGTTGTCATACAAAGAAGTTAGAAGTGGCAAATTAGCCAAAATGGTTCGTTTCCCAGATCTGCCTCGTGGTGTTTATATGTGGGGTGGGGTTGGGCGTGGCAAATCATTTTTGATGGATTGCTTCTATGAAGCTTCACCAGTTGAGAAGAAAACCCGTTTGCATTTTCATGAGTTCATGCGTGAAGTGCATCGCGAGTTACAAGAGTTACGTGGCAAAGCAGATCCTCTAGATATTCTTGGTAAAAACATAGCTAAAAAATATCGTTTGATTTGCTTTGATGAGTTTCACGTGAGTGATGTGGCTGATGCCATGATCTTGTACAAGCTGCTAGATGCTTTATTTAAAAATCGGGTGCAGTTTGTAATGACTTCTAACTATCGCCCAGATTTGCTTTACCCAGATGGTTTGCATCGTGACCGCATCTTGCCTGCGATTGCTTTATTGCAAGAGAAGTTAGACGTTATGAACGTGGATGCTGGCATTGACTATCGTCAGAAGGCGATGGAGCAGGTGCAGGCTTACTACACTCCATTAGGGCAAGAAACTGCTGCCACCATGGACGCTGTCTTTAATACTGTTGCTGAAGCGCACGATGTCGAAGACCCAACCTTGCACATTGAGGCACGAGAAATTAAAGCCGTGCGTCGTGCGGGTGGTGTGGCGTGGTTCAATTTCAAGACACTGTGTGGCGGACCGCGATCACAAAACGATTATTTAGAAATATCCAATCTATTTCATACCGTACTACTTTCAGAAGTGCCGTATATGCCACCTAAGATGGCCAGTGAAGCCAGACGTTTTACGTGGCTCATTGATGTGTTCTACGATCACAAAGTAAAACTCATCATTTCTGCAGAGGTGCCTGCAGAAAATCTCTACACAGAAGGTCCGATGGCCAATGAGTTCCATCGCACAGTCTCGCGCATCATTGAAATGCAATCCAAAGAGTACCTAGAAGCTCCAAGACGGATTGTTGACACCAGTTTGAC
>CAYFKY010000017.1:9061-14558 GCA_964343915.1 uncultured Polynucleobacter sp.
AAATTTAAAAATAACGAGGATGACAATGAATGAACTCTGGAATGAGTTTTTGGAAAACGACAGACTGCAATCGATGTTGGCGATTGGTGGTTGTCTAGCTTTCTTTTGCTTCGCTAAATACATGGAAATCAGGCAAGATAAGAAAGATGCAGAGAGGCGCAAGAAAAAGAAAATGAATAACCTAAAGCGCAAAAATGATGATGAGCATGAGAAGTTGCCGCCTTATTTCATGTGACAAAAATCAACCGTCGATCATTAAGTAAATCATTAGGCAGTCAAGTGATTTGCCAAGTAAAATGAACGCATGCAACCCACAACCGCTATCAATGCCGATTTGCATTGTCACTCGATTGTTTCAGATGGAACCTTAACGCCAGAGGCTTTGGCTTGTCGTGCGCATGCCAATGGTGTCAATATCTGGGCCTTGACTGATCATGATGAACTCGGTGGTCAGGAGAGGGCTAAAACTGCTGCTGAAGATTTGGGTATGACATACATCAGCGGTGTGGAGATATCTGTTACTTGGTGCTCTAAAACAGTTCACATTGTTGGCTTGGGCATCGATTACAAAAACACCACCCTGATTGATGGTTTATATCGCACCAGAAATGGCCGAGGCAATCGTGCCAAAGAAATTTCAGAACAACTCGACCAGGTGGGTATCAAAGATGCCTATCACGGTGCTTTGCAATTCGTGGGCAATCCTGAGTTGATCTCAAGAACTCACTTTGCAAGATATTTAGTGGATTCTGGTGTTTGCAAAGACACCAATGAAGTTTTTGCTAATTACTTGATTGAAGGTAAACCTGGTTTTGTGCCTCACGCATGGGCTAAATTGAGTGACGCGGTTACTTGGATTGTTCAAGCCGGTGGTATTGCAGTTATTGCTCACCCAGGGCGCTACAGTTTTACTGATTTACAGTTTGATGAGCTTTATAGTCAGTTCAAAGACTTGGGCGGTAGGGGTATTGAGGTTGTCACGGGCAGCCATACTCCAGATGAGTATCAAACATTTGCTAAAGTAGCGTTACAGCATGGTTTTTTGGCTTCTAGAGGATCGGATTTTCATGATGCACATGAGAGTCGGATTGATCTAGGTACATTGCCAAATCTGCCATCACAATTACGACCTGTTTGGTCGGAGTTTCAATAAGAGATATATGTTTTCTGAACGAGTGTTATCAGGTATGCGCCCAACGGGTGCTCTGCATTTAGGTCACTATCACGGTGTTCTTAAAAATTGGTTAAAGCTTCAAGCTGAGTACCCATGCTATTTCTTTGTGGCTGATTGGCATGCCTTAACAACTCACTACGACACTCCTGATGTGATTGAAAAATCCGTCTGGGACATGGTGATTGACTGGTTAGCTGCTGGTATCGATCCAACGCAAGCGACTTTGTTTATTCAGAGCAAAGTGCCAGAACATGCAGAATTATTCTTATTGTTATCGATGGGTACGCCATTGGGTTGGTTAGAGCGTGTGCCAACCTACAAAGATCAAATTGAAAAGCTCAAAGAAAAAGATTTACAGACTTATGGTTTCTTGGGCTACCCACTATTACAAGCTGCCGACATTCTGATTTACCGCGCACAACATGTGCCAGTGGGTGAAGACCAAGTGCCACACGTGGAGATGACGCGTGAAGTGGCGCGTCGTTTTAATCACTTGTATGGTCGCGAACCTGGGTTTGAAGAGAAGGCTTTGGAAGCTGCCAAAAAACTAGGTAGCAAACGTAACAAGCTATATCTTGAGCTAAGAACTGAGTATCAAGAAAAAGGTCATGAAGAAGCATTGGAGCAAGCGCGTGCGGTGTTGGCGGATGCGCAAAGCTTATCGATGGGTGACCGTGAGCGTTTGTTTGGCTACTTAGAAGGTTCTAGAAAAATCATCTTGCCTGAGCCGCAAGCATTGTTGACTCAAGAGTCCAGAATGCCTGGTCTTGATGGACAAAAAATGTCGAAGTCTTATGGCAACACCATTGCATTGCGTGAAGACGCTGCAAGTGTTGAGAAAAAAGTGCGCACGATGCCAACGGATCCTGCACGTATTCGTAAGACGGATGTGGGTGATCCTGCGCGTTGTCCTGTGTGGCAGTTGCATGCGGTGTATTCCAGCGAAGAAACTCGCGCGTGGGCAGAAAAAGGTTGTAAGAGCGCAGGGATTGGTTGCATTGAGTGCAAGCAGCCTGTGATTGAAGCGATTCTGAAAGAACAGCAACCTATGATGGAAAGAGCGCAAACGTATTTGGATGACCCAAGTCTATTGCGCGCCATTATTGCGGATGGCTGTGACAAGGCTCGTAAAACAGCTCAAGAAACCATGCGTGATGTTCGAGAGGCGATGGGACTTGATTACAGTTAAGCCTAGTTCTCATGTGGAGGTAACGGTTGGACCCTCTGCATGGGTTCAAGAGCATGCCCCCAAAATTACCCCCGGTGGACGGGTTTTGGACTATGCCTGTGGTCCTGGGCGCCATGCTTTATGGCTAGCGAGCCAGGGCTTTGAGGTGGTGGCAATTGATCGTGACCAAGCCTCCTTGGATCAAATCAAGAGCCAAGATGCATCCATCCATACAGAAAACGTCGATTTGGAGGCTCCCAACTGGGCCTTGGACCATTTAGGGACCTTTGATGCGGTGGTAGTCACTAATTATCTCTATCGCCCATTTTTAAAGAAATTGCCTAGTTTGCTGAATTCTCAAGGGGTTTTGATTTACGAGACCTTTGCCTTGGGTAATGAAGCCTTTGGTAAACCGAGTAACCCTGACTTTTTATTAAAGCCTAACGAATTGCTCGGGTTTTCAGAAAACATGCGGATTTTGGCCTTTGAAGACCGAATTATTGATCTGCCAAAGCCTGCTTGTATTCAGAGAATCTGCGCTGTTCCGCTACAATCAAAACCATGACTAAATTAGCTAAAAATATCTCTGGAAGTTTGGTGGCCATCGTCACGCCTATGCATGCGGACGGTAGTTTGGATTTACCTGGTTTGCGCCAATTAATTGATTGGCATATTGCTGAGGGTACTGACGGTATCGTGATCGTTGGAACTACTGGTGAGTCACCAACTGTTTCAGTCGAAGAGCACTGCGAACTGATCAAAGTAACCGTTGAGCATGCGGCAAAACGCATTCCAATTATTGCGGGTACTGGTGGTAACTCCACCACTGAAGCCATTGAATTAACTCAGTATGCAAAAGATGTGGGTGCTGATGCGAGTTTGCAAGTAGTGCCTTACTACAACAAGCCAACGCAAGAGGGCATGTATCAGCATTTCAAAACAATCGCTGAAAAAGTAGATCTACCAGTGATTCTGTACAACGTACCAGGTCGCACAGTGGCTGACATGGCTAATGAGACCACGATTCGTTTGGCCAAAGTGCCAGGCATCATTGGTATCAAAGATGCCACAGGTAACTTAGAGCGTGGCACACAATTAATCGCGGGCCTTAAAGCTGCTGGTTGTGACAATTTTGCAGTGTATTCAGGGGATGATCCAACAGCGCTATTACTCATGATGATGGGTGGTAAGGGCAACATCTCTGTGACAGCGAACGTAGCACCTAAATTGATGCATGAGTTATGTGTGGCATCGATGGCCGGTGACGTGGCACGTGCTAGAGAGATCCAGTACAAGCTATTGCCAGTTCATAAAGCGATGTTTGTGGAAGCCAATCCGATTCCTGTAAAGTGGGCTTTGCATGCTATGGGCAAAATGGGTCCGGGCATTCGTTTGCCACTAACAACCTTGGCAGACTCAGCACAAGATCAAGTTAAGCAAGCACTCAAGGGTGCTGGTTTGATGGCTTAAGTAAAACGTAGTGAATAAATAACAGATAGACAACCTAGGAAAATTTATGCGTCGTGCATCTACTAAATCAAGCTTGGCATTGATGGCAGTTTTAGCAACTGGCCTATTAGCGTCAGGTTGCACCAGCACATTCTCTGGCGACACGATTGACTACAAGTCAGCGGGCGAGAAGAAGGGCCCTAATTTGGCATTCCCGCCAGATATGACAACCACTGGTGGTGATAAGCGTTATGTGGTGCCTGATGGTGGTGCAACATTGTCTGGTTACAGCACAGCGGTTAAAGCCAAGCCAACTGGTAAAGATGCCGTATTGCCAGCAGTATCTGGTATGCGTATTGAGCGTGAAGGCAATCGTCGTTGGTTGGTGGTGACCAAGCCAGCCAAAGATTTGTACCCAAGCGTGCGTGAGTTCTGGCAAGAGAGCGGTTTCATCTTGTTAAGTGATTCACCAGAGACTGGCATCATGGAAACAGATTGGGCAGAGAACCGCGCGAAGATTCCTCAGGACATTATTCGTCGCACGATCGGTAAAGTATTTGATGGTCTTTACTCAACAGGTGAGCGTGACAAGTTCCGCACACGTTTAGAAATCAATGCCAAAGGTGAGACTGAGATTTACATCACGCATCGTGGCGCCGTCGAAGAATTAAAGGGTGCTGATAAAACCCAAACGATTTGGACCAATCGTGCCAACGATCCTGAGCTTGAAGCTGAGTTCTTAGCGCGTTTGATGCAGCGTCTTGGTTACACAGAAGAAGCAGCCAAAGCATCTGTGGGTAAGAAAACAACTGCAACTGCAGGCGCTTCATACTTGAAGAAAGACAACAGCCCACGCTTAGAGTTCGCTAGCACTTTTGATAAAGCTTGGAGAGAGATTGGTGTTGGTCTAGATCGTTCTAACTTCACTGTAGAAGATCGTGATCGCAGCAAAGGTATCTACTATGTACGCTTTGTTAATTCAAAAGATTTGTCACCAGAGAACAGAAGCTTCTTTAGCAAAATGTTCAGCGGTAAGAGTGATGATGAGATGAAAAAAGCGAAGCGTTATCGCGTTGTGATCAAAGATACGAATGGCAATGTCACAGTGGTTGTGCAAGATGAAAAAGGCACGCCAGAAGTGGGTGATACAGCTGTACAAATCTTGACACTACTCGATCAACAAGTTGGTAAGTAAATCTAGAATTAGTACACAAAAAAGTACTCAAAAAACGTAGAGCAAAAAAAAGACCGCCGAGGCGGTCTTTTTTATTCCTAAAGAAGGATTACTTCTTAGCTGGTTCAGCAGCAGGAGCAGCTGGAGCAGCAGCAGGAGCTGCAGGAGCAGCAGCGTCAGCAGCTGGAGCAGCTGGAGCTGGAGTTTCTTTTTTACCGCAAGCTGCCAAAGCGATTGCCAACAAAGAAGCGATTACTAGTGATTTTTTCATTTTATTTCCTTAAAAGATTAGCTAATCATCTAACGGTGATTTAGACCGGACTCTTCAATTTTTTAGAATTTTCGAATCAGGAAGAATTATAGTTATATTTTTGGAAAATACTAGTAATTACCCTAACAATTCATTAAAACAAGCCATCCCGATTGATAGGCTTCAAACCAAGGGTTGTCGGGGTGATCCAGCAAGCCTGCTAAGCGGTTAGCCATGGCTATAGGCAAAGTGTGGTTTTGGGCTAAATGGCACCAAAAATCC
>CAYFKY010000018.1:0-13996 GCA_964343915.1 uncultured Polynucleobacter sp.
ATGGTATTCATGTGATTCGCATGCCCGAGCACTATGGTGATTTGTCACCAATATTGCACGTTATCCCATTGCAATTGCTCGCGTATCACACTGCTTGCGCCAGAGGTACTGACGTGGATAAACCAAGAAATTTAGCTAAATCGGTGACTGTTGAGTGAAGCCGGTAGTTGTTTTAGATACAAATATTCTTTTGGATGTTTTGGTTTTTGATGACAGCAGGGCGCATCCATTAAGAGCTGCGTTAATGGCGGGAAACTTAGATGCTGTTGCAACGGAAAAAACCCTGTCAGAGTTTCTTGATGTGATTGGACGTGAACAATTTTCACTCTCGCAGGAGAGGCAACACGAAATCATGTCTCAATGGCGCTCATGGGCTAGATTAATTAATGATCAAGTACTTGATGCTGCTCCCTGGAAGTGCAAGGATAGGGATGACCAGGTGTTCATCAATTTAGCCTACACACTCAAGCCTGCCATATTGATTAGCAAAGATAAGATGGTCTTAAAGATTGCAAAACGCGCACAAAAAGATGGCGTTGTGATTACCTCTGACCACAACAGGGTTTTTTAAGGTGATTTTTGTTAAAAAAGAACTGAGTTATAAGGGTAAGTTCTAGTAATTACAGGCTAATGTTTTTGCAACTTTCCTTAATAATTCCTTACAATTAAAGAGTCAATTTTGTAACTTTGTATCGTGACAACAATTAAGGAGATATATATGAACAAGACAATTCGTCATGCGATGCTGGCGGTGGGCGTCGTGGCAACAGCACTATCAGGCGCTGGTCAAGCGGCTGTTTTCCCTGAAGATAAACCCATTACATTAGTTGTTCCTTTTGCAGCAGGCGGTCCAACAGATAAAGTAGCTAGAGAGCTGGCATTAGTGATGGGTAAATCTTTAAAGCAACAAGTGATTGTTGATAACTCTCCTGGTGCTGGTGGCACGATTGCGGCAAAAAAAGTATTGAATGCGCCTAAAGATGGATACACGATACTTATTCATCACATTGGCATGTCTACTGCGCCAGCTCTATATAAAAATTTAGGTTTTGATCCAAATACTGATTATGAACATCTGGGTCAAGTTGCTGACGTACCTATGGTCTTGGTCGCCAATAAAGATTTGCCGGCAAAGAATTACACAGAACTACTTGCATACATCAAAGCTAATGGATCAAAAGTGGCTTATGCCAATGCAGGTATTGGCTCAGCCAGTCATTTGTGCGGTTTGTTATTCATGAGCACCATTCAGCAGGACATGACAACAGTGCCATATAAAGGCACTGCCCCAGCATTAACAGATTTGATTGGCGGTCAAGTTCAATTGATGTGTGATCAAACAACTAATTTGGCAGGGCAACTAAAAGCAGGCTCTGTAAAAGCTTACGGTGCAACAACCCTACAGCGTATTCCTGCATTTAAAGATATTCCAACATTGCATGAGCAAGGTTTGAAAAACTTCCAAGTGAATGTGTGGCATGGTGTTTACGCGCCAAAAGGAACTCCTAAGGTAGCTACAGATAAATTGGCTGCAGCAATTAAAGCAGGAATTCATGATGCAAGTTACAAAGCCAAAATGGCAGAGTTGGGTGCAAACGTGCCTAACGATAAAAATGCTAGTCCTGAAGGGCACAAGGCTCACTTAAAAGCTCAAATTGACTTGTGGACACCAATCATTAAAAAGGCTGGCGTATACGCTGACTGATCAATCTAGATTGATTAAGGTGTTTTGATTTATCTGGGCGCCACCGGCTTTGGTTAAAGCCTGTGGCAGCCACTCAGCCAATTGATTAATGGGCTGATTTAATTCTCTAGCAATGGCTTTCATTAGTGGTGTATCTCTAATCCACTTATGCGCAAGGCTTAGTTCAATTGATTGCCACTCAAGTAGTCTAAATTTGAGCAATACTTTGGCAGCATGACGAGCATTTCTTGCTTTATCTGTAGCCAAGTAATCTAAGCGACTTCTGGCTTTTGATATTGATGTTTTAACATCTGTAAATAAGCTCCCATGCCCTGGAATCACTAATTTAATTTTCAGCTGCTCGATTAAATCAAGTGTTTTGGCAACCTCTTCAAAAGCATCGTCACCTTCAAGCTCTGGAAAGATTGCGCCAAATCCATCTTCCCAGAGTGCATCCGCAGAAATAAGAAGTTGATGATCTTCTTGGTAAAGAATGATTGAGTGAGGATCGTGTCCCGGTGCAGCAAGGATTTCCCACATGTATGCGCCAAGTAATATTTTCTTGCCTGGCTCTAAAGAGTGTTGGCATTTAAAAGCAGGACAGTTTTGCCCAAGATTTTTAAAGCTTAATAAATTCTCATCCCACTCATTAACAGCCGAGACTTCGTTAGCTGGAACATAGATATCAGATTGAAAATCTTTAACTAGAAGTGCATTGCCACCACAGTGGTCTGAATGAAGATGTGTGTTAACGATTTTGTCTAGCTTGGATAAGCCTTCGGCTTTGAGTAGGTTTTTAACTAGAGCTAAAGTTTGTTCTTGGTGAGCAACATAGCCAGTGTCAACGATAGATACATCGTCTTTTGCCCAAAATAAAACATTGTTGGCAGATAGCCAGCCTCTTTCTAGAACCTTGATTCCTTCAGGTAGTGCAGAGTCATTCATGCAAATTGGCGCGCCTAATATCTAGTTGGGTCCAAACGACTTCTTTTTCTGTGTCGCTTAGCTCTGACCAGGCCGCAATTTCATCTAAAGTTCTGTGGCAGCCTAGACAATACAAATCGTCATCATCCATTCTGCATAAGTTAATACAAGGTGATGCTGGTCTTGATGGCGTATTAGGACTATTCACTTTGAGGGTAGTTTTTTTCTAAAACTGCTTGATATCGGTTGGTGAGTTCCGTGGCATTTTTAATGCTAATGCCCAAGTCTCTTACCCGACCATCTTTCAAGTCATAAATCCAACCATGAATAGTTATTTCTTGGCCTTTTGACCAAGCATCTTGAACGCTGGTTGTTTGACAAACATTCATGACTTGTTCAATCACATTTAATTCGCATAATTTATCGAATTGCTCAGTTTCTTTTAGAACTTGACCAAGATATTTTCCGTGCTTATCTTGAACGTCTTGAACGTGTCTGATCCAATTGTCTGCAATGCCGATGCGTGCCTTGATTTGTGCTGCACGTACACCTGAGCAGCCATAGTGACCAACCACAATAATATGTTTGACTTTAATTTGATCAACTGCGAACTGAATAACAGATAAAGCATTCAAGTCTGTATGAACAACCACGTTGGCAATATTTCTATGAACAAATACCTCGCCCGGTGCTAGACCAGTAATTTGGTTTGCGGGAACTCTTGAATCTGAACAGCCAATCCATAGATACTCTGGCGCCTGTTGGTCAACCAGTCTAGAAAAGTAATTCGGATCAGCTTTGGTGACGGAATCAACCCAATCCTGATTATTTTCAAGTAACTTGGATAGGATGTATGGATTATTTGATGTCGTCATAATTAAATCTTTATCTGTTGGCAAATAGATTATTGCAATATTGGCATCACAGTAGGAATGTTACAGTGACTTTAGACTTTGGCGGAATTTTTCAGGGCTTCACCCTTTGTGGGGTGTAGTTAATTTATTTGATATAAACACAAATAATGAAATCACTTGAATACCCATTTAATGATGAGTTACCCCAATTGGGGGAAGCTAAAAGGATTGATGCAAACGTCAAGTGGTTGCGCATGCCTTTGCCATTTGCTTTAGACCATATCAACCTGTGGCTAATTAAAGATGTTTTTGATGGGCAACTTGGTTGGACCGTGGTTGATTGTGGGGTGGCTAATCAAGCAACCAAAGATGCTTGGGAAACTATCTTTTTGGCTGAATTAGAGGATTTACCAATTGTTAGAGTCATCGTTACGCACATGCACCCTGATCACATTGGTCTTGCTGCGTGGTTGTGTGAAAAGTGGTCGGCGCCATTATGGATGACGATGACGGATTATTTATTGGCCAAATGGCTATCAAGTGCTGAAGGAGCAAGCGTTGGTTCGGCAGCTGGCGGCGGCGGTGCAGCAGATCATTTTGCTAAGCATGGACTAAATCAAGAAGAAGATTTAATCAAAATTAGAGCTAGGGCAAATTATTTCAGTCAAATGGTGCCTAGCGTTCCCCCAAGGTTTAGAAGAATTATTGATCGTGAAGAAATCACCATTGGCGATCGAGTTTGGCAGGTTATTGCAGGTTATGGTCATGCGCCCGAGCATGCTTCTTTATGGAATGCTCAAGATAATTTATTGATTTCTGGCGATATGGTTCTACCCAGAATCTCTACAAACGTGAGTGTGTTTGATACAGAGCCAGATGCGGATCCACTGGGCTTGTATTTATCATCTTTAGAGCGATTTATAAATTTGCCTGAAAAAACATTGGTACTGCCTTCACATGGCAAGCCATTCCAGGGACTTCATTGGCGGGTCGAGCAGTTAAAGAAACACCATCAAGATAGGCTGGCTGACACTATGGCTGCATGCCAGCAAGCCCCTCAAACCGCCAGAGATTTAATCCCTATTTTGTTCAAAAGAGAGTTAGATCTACACCAGTTAACGTTTGCAATGGGCGAAGCCATTGCGCACCTTAACTACCTTTGGCGCGTCGGGTGCTTGTCGCGCGAGGCTTCCTCTGACGGGGTTTGGCGGTTTTTTTATCAGAAAAGTTACCTGTAGCCATTTCTTTGGCCATTTCAGTAGCTGCCTGAGTTGCCTGGTTGGCTGCCTTTTGGGCTGCTTTGCTGGCTTCTGCCATCGCTTCTGGAGTCATGGCAGCGCTAAAGCTCTTTAGAGCCGCCAATGTGGCTCTTTGTACTTCAAGGCCCTGAATCGTGCTTCTGAGTACGCTCATATTGAGTTGTAGCCAGTTTTCTACGCTTTTTAGGTCCTGAATGCGTTTATCAAGCTCTTCGATATCAAGGGTCGGCATGGCTGCGCCACCGCCAATACCAGCACCAAACCCACTCAAATCGCCAGGAGTTGGCGAGTTGCCCCACATTGTTTTAAACATTTCAAGGCTTTGATTGAAATCCGGCATAGCACCAAACATGATGACTCCCTTAATAAAAAAGTTAATGTAATCAGATAAATATGCGTAATACCGATAAAATATAGGTTTAATCCATTTGCCGCAATCATTTGCTGCTAAATCAAGAGTTTTTACCTATGCTTTATACGCGTGGTGCAGTTTTGCCTCAATTATTAAAAGATCGAATTTTGATCTTGGATGGTGCTATGGGTACCATGATTCAGCAACGTAAATTAACGGAGCAAGACTACCGTGGGTTGCCTGAATCCAAGCGTTTTGAAAATCATCCTATTGATCTTAAGGGCAATAACGAATTACTCAACTTAACTCATCCAGAAATTATTCTGGATATACACAGGCAATATTTAGCGGCAGGCGCCGATTTAATTGAGACCAATACATTTGGTGCAACCACAGTTGCACAAGATGATTACAAAATGCCAGAACTTGCCAGAGAAATGAATATTGCGGCAGCAAAATTGGCTAGACAAGCGTGTGACGAGTTTTCAACACCAGAAAAGCCACGCTTTGTTGCGGGCGCAGTTGGTCCAACTCCAAAAACTGCCAGCATATCTCCGGATGTCAATGATCCTGGCGCCAGAAACGTAACCTTTGAGCAGTTAAGGGTCGCCTACAAAGAACAAGTCGAAGCTTTATATGAAGGTGGTGCAGATGTTTTGTTGGTTGAAACAATTTTTGACACGCTAAATGCAAAAGCGGCGCTGTTTGCTATTGATGAGTTCTTTGAAGAATCTGGCGT
The DNA here is from genome assembly GCA_964343915.1 of uncultured Polynucleobacter sp. Taxonomy (GTDB): domain Bacteria; phylum Pseudomonadota; class Gammaproteobacteria; order Burkholderiales; family Burkholderiaceae; genus Polynucleobacter. The sequence continues at coordinate 5,813 of CAYFKY010000018.1, forward strand.
GAGATTGCCAATCATGATCTCAGGAACAGTGACTGATGCGTCTGGCAGAATTTTGTCTGGTCAAACTGTTGAAGCTTTTTGGAATAGCTTGCGTCATGCTAAGCCACTAACGTTTGGCTTGAACTGTGCTTTGGGCGCTACATTGATGCGCCCATACATTGCTGAGTTAGCAAAGGTATGCGACGTTGCTGTTTCTTGCTACCCAAATGCTGGCTTACCAAACCCAATGAGTGATACAGGCTTTGACGAAACACCAGAAATGACATCAAGACTGTTGGACGAGTTTTCAAAAGATGGTTTGGTTAATTTGGTGGGTGGTTGTTGTGGCACAACTCCTGCGCATATCAAAGCTATTGCTGAGGTTGTATCTAAGAGATCAGCACGTCGCTGGGATGCTTATAAGGAGTCTGTGTGATGAATACATACAAGATTCCACCAATGCGTTTATCAGGTCTTGAGCCATGCAACATTAGTTCGCACGTAGGATTTGTTAACGTTGGTGAGCGCACTAACGTGACGGGCTCAAAAGCGTTTGCAAGAATGATCTTGAATGGTCAATATGACGAAGCTTTGTCGGTTGCAAGACAGCAAGTTGAGAATGGTGCTCAAGTAATTGACATCAACATGGATGAAGCCATGTTGGATTCAAAAGCTGCGATGGTACGTTTTTTGAATTTAATTGCATCAGAACCAGATATTTCACGAGTGCCAGTCATGATTGACTCGTCAAAGTGGTCGGTGATTGAGGCTGGCTTGCAATGTGTTCAAGGCAAAGCAATTGTTAACTCTATCTCTATGAAAGAGGGAGAGGAGCCATTTAGGCAGCAAGCGAAATTAATTAGGCGTTATGGCGCAGCTACAGTGGTGATGGCGTTTGATGAAAAAGGTCAGGCTGACACATATGAGCGCAAGATTGAAATTTGCCAACGTAGTTACAACATCTTGGTCAATGAGCTTGGCTTTCCGGCAGAAGACATCATTTTTGACCCAAATATTTTTGCTATCGCCACCGGTATTGAAGAGCACGATAACTATGCCAATGATTTTATTAATGCCACAGCATGGATCAAGCAAAATTTACCTGGTGCCAAAGTTAGTGGCGGCGTTTCAAATGTTAGCTTCTCATTCCGTGGCAATGATGTAGTTCGTGAAGCCATACATACGGTATTCCTTTATCACGCTATTCGAGCTGGTTTGGATATGGGTATTGTTAACGCCGGTCAGTTAGGCGTTTATGCGGATTTAGATGAGAAATTAAAAGAGCGCGTTGAAGATGTGGTCTTGAATCGCTTTAAAGAGAAAGATGGTAAGACTCCAACTGAAAGACTATTAGAGATTGCCGATGAGTACAAAGGTGGTGGAGCTAAAGCTGAAGAAACTTTAGCCTGGAGAGAGGCTTCAGTAAGAGATCGCTTAACACATGCCTTGGTCCATGGAATTACCTCTCATATTGTTGAAGACACCGAAGAGATGCGCTTGGAAATTGCAAGTGCCGGCGGTCGACCAATTGAGGTGATTGAAGGTCCTTTGATGGATGGTATGAACGTGGTGGGCGATCTTTTTGGTGAGGGAAAGATGTTCTTGCCGCAAGTGGTCAAGAGTGCCCGAGTGATGAAGCAGGCTGTCGCACACTTGGTTCCTTATATTGAAGAAGAAAAGCGTCAAATTTTGGAGCGTGGCGGGGATGTTCGCTCACGCGGAAAAATTATCATGGCAACCGTGAAGGGCGATGTTCACGATATCGGTAAAAACATCGTTACGGTTGTATTGCAATGTAACAACTTTGATGTTGTGAACATGGGTGTCATGGTGCCATGTAATGAGATTTTGAACAAAGCTAAAGAAGAAAAAGCTGACATGATCGGTCTATCTGGCTTGATCACGCCATCTCTTGAAGAAATGACTTATGTTGCTCAGGAGATGCAGCGAGACGATTACTTTAGAGGCAAAAAAATGCCTCTAATGATTGGTGGGGCGACCACTTCGCGCGTGCACACTGCAGTAAAAATTGCACCTCATTATGAGGGGCCAGTGGTTTATGTGCCAGATGCATCTAGAGCTGTATCGGTTGCTTCAGGATTGTTGTCTGATGATGGTGCTAAAAAATTCATTGATGATCTAAATGCTGAATACGATCGCATACGTGATCAACATGCCAATAAAAAGCAGTTACCAATTATTAGTCTTGAAGAAGCTCGCGCTAATAAAGAAAAAATTGATTGGACAAAGGCAAGCGTTGTAAAACCAAAATTCATTGGCCGTCGTGTTTTCAAGAATTATGATTTGGCGGAAATCGCAACCTGCATAGACTGGACACCATTTTTTCAGACATGGGACTTGGCTGGAAAATTCCCTCAAATCTTAGATGATGAGATTGTTGGTGAGTCTGCTAAAAAAGTTTATGCCGATGCGCAGAGCATGCTTCAAAAAATTATTCAGGGGCGCTGGTTGCAAGCTCATGCAGTTGTAGGTTTGTATCCTGCCAACAGCGTTGGCGATGACATCGAAATTTATTCTGATGAATCACGTCAGAAGGTTTTGTTGAGATGGAAGAACTATAGACAACAGGCGGATCGTCCTGTGGTTGATGGAGTTAAAAAGCCCAATCGTTGTTTATCTGATTTTGTTGCGCCAAAAGATTCTGGTGTCGCTGACTATGTGGGTATGTTTGCTGTTACCGCTGGTCATGCCATTGAGAAAAAATTAAAAGAATTTGAGTCAAAGCATGATGATTACAGTGCGATCATGCTTAAAGCTCTGGCTGACAGATTGGCAGAGGCGTTTGCTGAAAAAATGCATCAACGCGTACGAACTGAACTTTGGGGTTATGTAGCTTCAGAGTCGTTGACTAATGACGAGTTGATTCAAGAAAAATATCAAGGCATTAGACCTGCTCCAGGTTATCCGGCTTGCCCAGATCATTTAGTGAAAAAAGAAATGTTTGAGTGCTTGGGTGCGAGTGAGATTGATATGGCGTTGACCGAGTCAATGGCTATGACGCCTGCATCAAGTGTTAGTGGTTTTTATTTGGCTAGCCCACATGCGCAATATTTTGATGTGGGCCGTATTGGTGAGGATCAGCAAAATGACTTTGCTAAACGCCCCAAATAACCATTTCTTGATGCGCTAATGCAGCTTTGAGTAATTGTATGAATGGAAATGCTCTTTGCCCTAGTCGATCATGTTTAACCTTGGGGGGTGAGCCTTCTTGGTTATCTGATTTTTCTTCAAGCATTTCTTTTCTGAGTTTTTCATCTTCTGCAACAGCAGCCTCAAGCTTTTCTATAGCAGTGGGTAGTTGTTCAATTAGAAAAACACCTCTTGCTTCAAGTGGTCTACCAATAATCCCAAAGATTCTTGATGTGAGATCTTCGAGCATTAAAACATCAGCAGATTTTTTGCATTGAAATTTATATAACATAGTCAAAGATTAACATTAAAGCGAACTGATAAACTGAATATCTATGCTACCAGTCATTAAACAACAAATTACTACATTGATGCAAAGCGCTTTGGCAGAAATCGCCAAGAGCAGAGATATCTCTTTGGATGTTTTGCCAACCCCTCATTTAGAGCGCCCAAAGGTGGCTGAGCATGGTGATATAGCTACAAATATAGCTATGCAGTTAGCTAAGAATTGGAAAACAAATCCAAGAGAGCTGGCGCAAGCTTTTGTGGATCAATTGCTAGCGCAGCCTGGGTGCAAAGATTTAATAGCTAGTGCTGAAATTGCTGGCCCAGGATTTATTAACTTACGCTTAACTCTAGCCGCCAAATTACAAGTTCTTCATAAAATTTTTGCAGAAGGTAGCTGTTTTGGTCAGCAATCAGAGAATGGCCAAAAAGTTTTAGTTGAATTTGTTTCTGCAAACCCAACTGGCCCACTGCATGTGGGGCATGGTAGACAAGCCGCATTGGGTGATGCCCTATCAAATTTATTAAAGACTCAAGGTTGGTCTGTACATAAAGAGTTCTATTACAACGACGCTGGTGTACAGATTCAGAATTTGGCCATTTCAGTTCAAGCTAGAGCCAAGGGTTTGAAGCCTGGGGATGCTGCTTGGCCAGAATCTGCCTATAACGGTGAATACATCGCTGACATTGCAAGAGACTATTTGGCTAAGTCTACAGTGGTTGCCTCAGATGGCGAGCCAGTTACAGGGTCTGGTCAGATTGATGACATTGAGTCAATTAGAAAGTTTGCAGTAGCCTATTTACGTCGTGAGCAAGATATAGATTTACAGTCATTTGGTGTGAAATTTGATTGTTATTACCTGGAATCATCTTTGTATAGTGACGGTAGTGTTGAGGCAGTCGTTAGTGATTTGCAATCCATCAACAAAAGCTATGAGTCAGAAGGTGCTCTATGGCTAAGAACTACTGAGGATGGCGATGATAAAGATCGCGTCATGCGCAAATCGGATGGTGGTTATACATATTTTGTGCCTGATGTTGCTTACCATGCAAGCAAGTGGTCTCGCGGATTTACTCACGTGATTAATATTCAAGGTAGTGATCACCACGGAACTATTGCTCGAGTGCGTTCAGGTATACAGGGTGTTGCACAAAAACGTGGTTGGAATATTCCTAAAGACTATCCGCAATATGTGTTGCATAAGATGGTTACTGTGATGAAGGGTGGCGAGGAGGTCAAAATCTCTAAGCGTGCCGGATCATATGTGACCGTTAGAGATTTAATTGAGTGGTCGGGTGGTGTATCTGAGGAAACACCAGCATCAGAAAGAGATGATGCAATTCGCAAAGGTAGAGATGCGGTTAGATTTTTCCTGATTTCTCGCAAAGCTGATACGGAATTTGTTTTCGATATTGATTTGGCATTAAAACAAAATGATGAAAATCCTGTTTTTTATGTTCAGTATGCCCATGCCCGTATTTGCTCAATTTTGCGTCAGTGGGCGGGTGATGAAGCATCATTAAAAAATGTCGCATTGGATGGCTTAAATAGTCCAGCGTCAGATACATTGTTAAGACGTTTAGCAGAGTATTCAGATATGTTGACCGATGCAGCGAAAGAGATGACTCCGCATTCAGTAGCCTTTTATTTGAGAGATTTGGCTGGTGACTTCCACACTTTCTACAACGCTGATCGTGTACTAGTTGATGATGAAGCCCTGCGCTTAGCAAGATTGGCTTTGTTGTCAGCTGCTAAGCAGGTTATAGCAAATGGCCTAGCTATTTTGGGTGTATCAGCACCGGAAAAAATGTAAGAGGTAAGATAGCTCTATGAATACAAATAAACAGACAGATAACAGGCTGCAAAACAAATCATCAGGTGGCACATTGATGGGTTTTGTGTTGGGTTTATTGTTGGGTTTAGCCATTGCGGTGGGGGTTGCAGTTACTTTGACCAAGGGTGCTCCTGAGCCAAAATTAAACCTGCGCGCACCAGACTTAAATGGTAAATCTAAGCCTGCTGAAGCAATTGAGGAGGGTGAAGTTCAGGTAGAAGAGAAACCTAACTTAAACAAATCACTACAAAGCAAGGTGCCGCTGCCAAGTGAAGCGGCTGGTAAAGATCCCATTGCAAACATAGCAGCAGCAACTCAAGGACCTGAGTATTGGTTGCAAACGGGAGCCTTTAGAAATCAAGATGAGGCTCAAAGACAAAAAGCGGCTTTGGCTATGCAAGGTTTAGAAGCATTGATTTCAGAGCGTGAAGTTGAGGGTGCAGTGTTGTGGCGAGTTCGCGTAGGGCCATTTGTGTTGCAGGATGATGTTGCTAAAGCCCGTTCAAGATTGCAGGGCGCTGGCATCACGGCAACAGTCATTCGTATTAACAAAAATAATTAATCTATCAAAACAAAGAGTCTTGATATGCAAACATTGTTTAAAAAAGTTTTTATAAGTGTTCTCCTGATTGTTGCATCAACATTGGCATTCGCTCAGGGTCGACCAATCGAAGAAGGTTTTGATTTCAGAACTTTGCCAGTAGCGCAAGCGGTTGAACAAAAAGGCAAGGTAGAGGTTCTAGAGTTTTTTTGGTACGGCTGTCCTCATTGCCATGATTTCGAGCCTGAGTTAAGTGCTTGGATTAAAAGACAAGGTAAAGATGTGGCGGTGAGAAAAGTTCCTGTTGCATTCAGGGATGACTTGTTAATCCATAGCCAACTTTTCTATGCTCTCGAGTCAATGGGCAGATCTGATTTGCATGCAAAAGTGATGGATGCGATGCATGTTAGCAAAAAGAAGTTGTTATCAGAGGCTGAAATCACCGACTGGGTTGGGTCTCAAGGCGTTGATACGCAAGCCTTTTTAAAAGCTTTTAAATCTTTCACGGTGACCTCAAAGGCTAGGTCTGGCAATCAAATTGCCCAAGCATACAGAATTGATGGTGTACCAACTGTTGCAATACAGGGCAAGTACATCACTTCACCATCAATAGCTGGCGGCTCTAAAGCAAGAGCTATTCAGGTGATGGATTATTTGGTAGAAAAGGCTAGAAAAGAAAAACGTTAATGACTGATTGATAAAGTCATGCCAGGGTCAAGCTGAATGCTTGGCCCTTTTTTTTAGCCATTTCATTAGACTTCCAATTAGAGGTAACTTTTCGTAGAGTTCTTCTGCAGCATCCCAGTAATCTCTATGCTCAGTAATTAAGTCATGGTCGTTGAAGGTGAACCAAGTGCAGCCTCTAATAATTTCTGATTGTTGGGGTGAGGACTTAAATTGAAATCGAAAATCCCAGGTTAGGGATGAATGTCGACCATCCTCTAAAACGCTATTAATTACGAATCTTGGGTTATTGACTTGGCTAAACATGTGCACAAATATCTGTTTGATTGCGTCGTGCCCTATCACTTGATTAAAAGGATCTTTGAATAAGGCATTCGAGGCATATAGATTGGTTAGCTGATCAACAGACTCAAGACTGAGTGATTCAAACTGATCTATTAATTGTTGTGTACGAGCAGTGACCATTTAAATTTTTACGAATTTTTTTAGTAAATAAAAGTAAATTGAGTACGGCAAAATTCTTAAAAATTTAAGAAATAGCGAAAACCTTTTTGGAAAGTGAATATCAAATTTACCAGCTTGTATTCCGTCAAGAATATATTCAGAAGCTTTCTGTGGGGTGATTAAAGCAGGCATACGAAAATCATTATTGGCTGTGGCATCTGTTTCCACAAAGCCTGGATTAATCATATAAACAGATACTCCCTTTGGTTTTAGGTCGTAATACAAGTTCTCACAGAAGTTAATCATAGCTGCCTTGCTTGGGCCATAGGCAAGTGCTTTGGGCAGGCCGCTGTAACCAGCTACGCTGCTAACAATCGCAATGCCGCCTGAATTCGAAGATATAAAGTCAGGCATCACTACCTCACATGCTGACATGGGGCCCATGATATTCAGGTCAATGATATTTTTTGCCTTAGATAAATCAAAATTATCAGCGCGCATAGGTTCATAAATGCCTGAAACAAAAACCATCAAATCTAGACCGCCCCAAGCGGCTTTAATGGCTTGGTAGGCATTGCTTAAATCACTGTGATTGCGCGCATCCAGCGCTAAAGCTAGAACTTGATCATCGGGATAAGCATCGTTAATTTCTTGTAATAAATCTATTCTACGAGCGCTAATGGCAACTTTTGCGCCATGACTTAAGAAGTCTTTTGTGCAAGCAAGGCCAATGCCACTTGATGCACCAATCACCCAAATACGCTTGTTGTAGAAGCTGGTAATCGGTTTATTAAATGCCATTTGCAGGTTTAGACAGGGTGAACTGAACAACGCTGGTGCTCTTTTCTGCAAATCCAGCGGCACAATACATCAAATATAAATTCCAAAGGCGTATAAATTTTTCATCAAAACCCTGTTGTTTGATTTCTTGAAGATGTTGATTAAATTTTTGATGCCATAAACAAAGCGTCTTTTGATAATCTTCGCCAAACTCGTAGACATCTTCAACAATTAAACCTTTGCTTTGAGCGGCCTCTTTGAATTTTTCAATTGAGGGGAGCATCCCGCCAGGGAAAACATACTGTTGTATAAAGTCAGAGCTTCTGCGATATTTATCAAACAAGTTGTCTGCAATAACAATCGTTTGTATACATGCCTTTTTGCCAGGCTTGAGGCACCTTTGAATCATTTCAAAATATGTTGGCCAATATTTTTCTCCAACAGCCTCAAACATTTCAATCGAGGCAATACCGTCATACTGATTTT
>CAYFKY010000019.1:0-13544 GCA_964343915.1 uncultured Polynucleobacter sp.
CATCAGCAACCAACTTCGTGGTGGTGGGGGCTGCACAAGTTGGTTTTACGGCTTATTCCTTGGCAATTTCAAAAGAAGTGGCTAAAGATACTGAATACGTATTAATTCCGGAAAATTTTCATGAGCCGATTCGTCAGCGCATGGTTTTACTCAAAAACCCACCTCAGTCTGTGCAGGACTTTTACAACTACATGCAAAGTCCTAAAGCAAGAGACATTATTAAGACTCATGGCTACTCTTTGCCATGATGACTTATTAATCAACTAGGAGTGTCGTGGCATACTTTCGTTATGCCTGATTGGAGTTACCTTTTTGCCCGTTTAATTAGTGCCATAGGATCATGGTTGGATGCGGGCAACCTCCGAAATCGTATGTACGCTCTTAAAGAAGAAAATGAGCTATTAAAAACAGCGCTTGATGACATTCAACGCATGGATTCCGAAGGGCGCATGGGTTGGCATGCGAAGAAAATCTTGGACAAAATTGAAGGGCGCTCAGAGTAGCCTGATTGCCCTCAAGGTTTGTTAACTCATTGTGTTGAGTGCATGTTCAAGATGTTTGATGGTTCTATCAATATTTTGTAGCTTCTCAAGACCAAACAAGCCAATCCGGAAAGTTCTAAATTCAGGACCTTCGTCGCACTGCAAGGGAACGCCGGCTGCTGTTTGCAAACCGACGTTAATAAATTTCTTGCCCGATTGGATTTCTGGATCGGTGGTGTAGCTCACCACCACGCATGGCGATTGAAAGCCTGGTGCGGCAACGCTATCAAAACCTCTTGAGACCAATAGTGCTCTGACCTTGCTGCCTAATTCAATTTGAGCGGCTTTTAGTTTCTCAAAACCGATGCTCTGAGTTTCTTTCATGACATTGCGCAATGTTTTGAGAGCATCAGTTGGCATCGTGGTGTGATAGACATGGTTACCGTTTTCGTAGGTTTCCATGATTTGTAACCATTTCTTAAGGTCGCAAGAAAAGCTCGTGCTGGTCGTGCTATCAATTTTTGTTCTAGCTCTATCACTCAAGCCAATCAAAGCGCAGCAGGGTGAACTACTCCAGCCTTTTTGTGGTGCGCTAATTAAGACGTCTACTTGGCAATCGCGCATATTGACCCACATGGCACCTGATGCGATGCAGTCTAAAACGAATAAGCCATCGACTGATCGTACTGCTTCACCGATTTTCTTGAGATAGTCATCCGGAAGGATCATTCCGGCTGAGGTCTCAACGTGAGGGGCAAAGACCACGGCTGGTTTTTCTGTTTTGATGAATTTAACAATTTCATCAATGGGTGCTGGAGCAAATGGGGCGGTTGCAGAATCACTACTTCTGCGAGCTTTGATCACATGCAAGTCTTGACTGATTTGACCAGCTTCAAAAATTTGGGTCCAGCGATAGCTAAACCAACCATTTCTGATGACAAGGCATTTTTGATTGGTGGCAAACTGTCGAGCAACAGCCTCCATGCCATAGGTGCCGCTACCTGGAATAACCACTGTGGAATGAGCTTGATACACGTCTTTGAGTACAGCAGATATGTCTGTGATCACGCGCTTGAACTCATTGGACATGTGGTTGAGTGAGCGGTCTGTGTAAACCACAGAAAATTCTAGTAAACCGTCTGGATCGACATTAGGTAACAAACCAGGCATGACTACTCCTTGTTAATTGTTTTGTATTTTGTATAAGCATACAGAAAATATTAGTTAGCGGAATAAACTAACATTTATTGACACAAAACAAGGTATTTTGTGAATAAGCTTCAAAAAGATAGTAGAGTGAAGATACCTACAGAATTGTATGGTTTATTTGTCTTTAATTAACTAGAGAGAGTTTATGTTTCCAGAATACAGAGATTTAATTACTAAACTTAAAACAACGGATAAGCACTTTTTAAATCTGTTTGATAAACACAATGCTCTAGATCAAAAGATTAAAAATATGGAGTCGCATGTTGAACCTGGTACTCCAGAGGAAATTGAAATTCTTAAAAAAGAAAAGTTGAATCTTAAAGATCAGCTATATGCAGTTCTTAAGAAAAGCCAAGGTTAATAGATTTATCTATTAACCCGGCAGTAAAAAGGCATTTCAACGAAATGCCTTTTTTATTGAACTTCCTCAGCGGTGACTCCAACCGAAATTTTGTGACTACCGCCGCTGCGAATAATTCCCCTGATAGGTGAGACATCGCCAAAATCCCTGCCCATCGCTAAGCGTATGTGATTGTTGCCGGCAATCATATTATTGGTGGGATCTAGTTCGAGCCAGTCGCCGGGTATTCCGGGGCAATAGACTGAAGCCCAAGCATGTGATGCGTCCGCGCCTCTTAGCTTCTTTTGCCCAGGGGGTGGAGTGGTTAACAAATAGCCGCTGACATATTTGGCGCTTAAACCTAAACTCCTGATGGCTACGATAAAAATGTGTGCAAAGTCTTGGCAAACACCTGCTCGATTTTTAAATGCCTCCCAAACGGGGGTGTTGATTTCGGTGGCATTGGGCGAATACTTGAAATCTTTAAATATCCGAGTGCATAAGTCAATCGAGGCATCAGTCATTCTTTTGCCAGGCGTAAAAGACTCCAAAGCATAATTTTTAATATCAATAACGTATGGAGCAAATGGACTTGGATAAATAAATTCTTCAGCCGGTAAAGCTGACTTACCAGCTTCATATCGGAGTTGTTCTTTCACTTCTTCCCAGGTGATTGAAGTTATTTCAATGAGTTCTTTAGGTATTTCTTTGGTGAAAACTTCACAAGAAGCATTGACATGAAGGGACTCATGATTTTTGTGAAATGAAAAGAAATCTCTTTGATTTCCGAAAATGTCAAAGTTTTGATGGTGTGTATCTGGTTGCGGTGTTATGTCTAGGTTGCTATTAATAACTTCTTGGTAAGCATTATTAATTGGGCGCAAATATGCTAGGTGATGAGCTAGTTCCACGTCACTTTCGTATTCGTAGAGGGTGATGTGCTCTACCTGTATGCGTTTGCTATTCATGATGCAAATCTTTGCTCTTTAATATGTGCAAAGTAGCGACTACTGATTTCGTTTGATAATGTTTTGCCGGCTGCAGCCACTTTCTCAGAGTAGCTAATGATATTCATCGTGTCTTCAAAAATGGGTTGGCATGTTTGTATGATTTGACTGAATGTATCGATCTCTTTTGCGGTATTAGGCAAATGATGAATCTCATGATCCAATTCTTGCAAAATCCATGTGATTGATCTTGGGTTGGTATTGTCAAACACTAACAACTCCATTAAGGCATTAATGTCTTGATACCTTTGATAGCGAGTTCTATAGGTGATAGTGCTATCAAATAAAGTTAACAACATATCAAAGCCGCGACTTGAGAGCGAGGCATCATGACTAAAGAATGTGCCCAGTGTTTCGCTCAGATTAATTAAGCGTTCAACCAATCGGCCAATGGTCAGAAGCCTCCAACCTAGATCTCTCGTCATCCTGTCAGCTTGAAGGCCTGTCAGTGCTGCTAGTTGGAGGCCCAGGTTATCCAAGGCTTCAACGGCCACGATCAATGAGCGACTTTCAAAAGAGGTTTTATTGTCCAACCTATTTTCAAGGCTTGATTTCATGTAGCCGACTAACTTCAAGTGATCGCTTGGCAACCTATCTCTAACTAAACGCAGGTTGTTATTTAATGCTTGAATGTAATAACCAATGCTAAAGCTATCCTTGTGGTTAAGTTGAGCGATCAGTGTTCTAGCAAATACTTTTGGTGACTTTGATAGCTTAGGTGTTTCTTCTGGAATTAAGCCTGCTCTGATCGTTAGCTCTGAAACAGCGTCTTGCAACGTATTTAAATTTTCTTCACCACTAACGCTAGCAATCATTAATGATTCTTTGGCAAGACGAGTAAGTGATTCAGACCGTTCTGTGTAGCGACCTAACCAAAATAAATTTTCTGCGGAGCGGCTAGAGATTAATTGCAGGCCGTGCGGAGTTAGGGGGTTAATGTATTTAGAGCGTTGCGACAACATGGAGTAAGTGTCGACCTCTCCATCAGTCATAACCCAAGTGTCTAAAGTGCTTCCGCCTCGCTGTATTGAGACAACATTTGGATCTTCACTTGAAACTCGAGTCATGGCGCCAGGTAGAATTTCCCAGGTGCCATTGGTATTGGCCATGGCATATACACGCAGCATTGCTGTGCGTGGTGTAAATTTATTTTCCTGCCATGTGCTCGCTTGTGAGAACTGTAGATAACTTTGAGTGGTATAAATTTCTGGGCGTTGTTCTATCTTCTCGCGCAATGCATCCAATTGATCTTCATCTAATTGTGACCCAACAATTGGTTGAAAATGTGGACCTACGCTACCAGTAAAAGTGGGCTTAATCACCTGAGTTTTCAATTCTGGGCTGATGTTTTGCCAAGCCGCTTGTTCACCACACCACCATGTGTGCAGTGAGGGCATAGCTAGTTTTTCACCTAATAGTTTTTCGCTGATTGCTGGTAAAAATCCTTGAATGGCTGGGGATTCTAAAAATCCTGCACCTAGAGCATTGGCAATGAGTACATTGCCAGACCTGATAGCCTGCAGTAAGCCTGGTACGCCTAGTGTTGAATCTGCTCGTAATTCAAGCGGATCCATGAATTCATCATCAAGTCGTCTTAATAAACCGTGAATCCGTTCGAGACCGTGCAGAGTTTTTAGATATAGCTTGTCATCCCTGACTGTTAAGTCATCACCTTCTACGAGTGGTAGACCTAAATAGCGTGCCAGATATGTGTGCTCAAAATAAGTTTCGTTATACGGACCTGGGGTTAGTAATGCAAAACGTACAGATTCGCCTTGTGCTAATGGGGTAGCTAATTCAGTAAGGGTATCCAATAATCGCTTATAGCTAGAGGCAATATGTTGAATCCTTAATTCTCTGAAAGCCTCTGGAAATAATTTAGAAACTATTAAGCGATTTTCTAAAACATATCCTAAGCCGGATGGGGCTTGCGTTCGATTGCTAATCACCCACCACTTACCATCTGGTCCCCTAGCAATATCAAAAGCAACAATATGTAAATAAATATCACCCGGCGGTCTGATCTTATGCGCTGCCCTTAAGTATCCCGGATGTCCTTGAACTAAAGCGGTCGGCAAAAAACCGTTATCTAGAAGAGATTGATCGCCATAGGTGTCTCTCAAAATTTCATTGAGTAGTCTTGCGCGCTGTGAGAGTCCATGAGAAATCTCAGCCCATTCTCTGGAGTTAATAACTAATGGGAGCGGATTGAGTGACCAGGGTCTACTCTGTGCTTGATCTGAGTCGTAGACGTTATAGGTAATGCCGTTTTGTTGAATTAAACGATCAACAGTTTTGGTACTTTCAGCTAGATGTTTAATCTGATCAGTGCCAAGGTGTTCAAAAAACTTAACCCAATAATCTTTTAGTTCCCCATTTTCTTGGCGCAGCTCATCATGATTCCCTATTTCAGGTATTTGAGAAAGAGAGTGAATTAACTCTAGCAACTCTGTGTGAGCAGGGTTGCTGAGTTCGTTTAGGTCTTGAGATTGCTGAAGTGGGTTCTCTGGCAAAAGTTCAATCCATTTAATGAATGCTTGTCATTTTAAGTTCTTCGCAAGTCAAGAGTAAATGGAAATTCTTGGCTAGGGAAAACGTGTCCAACATTCATTCTTCCAGGGGTATGTTCTAAGCGGAAGAATCTAGCCAAACGACGACTTTCAGCTTCATATGCATTAATAGGGAAGGTGTCATAGTTTCTGCCTCCTGGGTGAGCCACATGATAACGACAGCCCCCTAATGATCTGGATAAGCTATTGTCAACAATATCAAAACTAAGCGGGGTGTCAGCCGGAATGGTCGGGTGCAGGGCGGATGCCGGCTGCCATGCTTTATAGCGGACCCCGATCACATATTCACCCACTTTGCCTGTTGGTTGCATTGGTGCAGTTTTGCCATTAACAGTGATGGTGTATCGATTGTCATTGTATCCAGTGACCTTTAGTTCAATCCTTTCTACAGAAGAGTCAACATATCTGACTGTTCCGCCGATAGCGCCTTCTTCGCCCATGACATGCCAGGGTTCTAGCGCGCTTCTTAAAGATAGCTGGATACCTCTGGTTTCCACTTCACCGATTAATGGAAAGCGAAATTCAAAATGAGGTGCAAACCACTCGGATTTAAATGCAAAACCTGCTTGATTAAGTTCGGCTAAGACATCTTCAAAATCCATTTGTACAAATGTTGGTAGCAAGAAGCGATCATGTAACTCAGTGCCCCAGCGATTTAGGCGAGTAACGCCATGGCCCACATAGGGTTGTTTCCAGAACCAACTGATCAAGGCTCTAATCAAGAGTTGTTGTGCCAAACTCATTTGTGCATGAGGGGGCATTTCAAAGGCGCGAAGCTCTAATAATCCTAATCTGCCTGTTGGACCATCTGGGGAGTACAGTTTGTCAATGCAGAATTCAGAGCGATGAGTGTTTCCTGTTACGTCAATCAAGATGTTGCGTAAGGTTCTATCAATCATCCAGGGTGGACATTGCCCCCAAGTATTGACTTGCTTCTCAATTTCTTTCAGGGCAATTTCTAATTCATAGACTTGATCGTTCCTAGCTTCATCAATACGCGGTGCTTGACTGGTTGGGCCGATAAACATGCCAGAAAATAAATACGATAAAGAAGGGTGGTTGTGCCAAAAAGTTAAAAGACTTGGTAATAAATCAGGCCTTCTTAAGAATGGGCTATCTGCTGGGGTGGCTCCGCCCATCACAAAATGGTTGCCGCCACCTGTGCCAGTGTGTCGACCATCCATCATGAATTTTTCGGTGGATAAACGAGTTTCATGGGCAGCTTGATATAAGAATTCAGTGTGGTCCACTAGCTCTTCCCAGTTTTTAGCTGGATGAATATTCACTTCAATCACACCTGGGTCAGGCGTTACTTGTAACATTTTTAGGCGCGAGTCTTTGGGAGGTGGGTAACCTTCCATAATGACTGGTAAATTCAGTTCATCTGCAGTGGCTTCAATTGCTGTGACCAATTCCAAGTAGTCATCAAGAAGCTGAAGTGGCGGCATGAACACATAAATTATGCCCACATCTTTGCTAGCAAATTCTGCTTTGGGACCGCTGGCTCTGCCTGGGTTGCGTACTTCAACACATAAAGCGGTCCTAGTGATCCAGGCTGCCGATTGATTAAATGAGGGGTATGCATCGTTACTTGCTGCAGAGTCTTTACCATTTCTTGCTGGCTGCCCTGCAGGGTTTTGTTGATATTGTTGTTTTAATTGAGCATGACTCTTTAATGCTGGTGATGGCGCAAAAGGATCATGATCAATGTGATACGGGTAGTCTGCTTCAGATACCCACGGCAATGAGTCAAGTGGTAAGCGATACCCCATGGCTGAGTCTCCGGGCATTAAGTACATGCGCTCATCGCGCATGAACCAAGGGCCTGATTCCCAACCGGGTTTCAAGTAATTGGTGTTATTGCGTTTGATAGGTAACACATAACCAACTACTTCATCTAAGCCTTGCGTGAATACTCTTCTTAAGCGAGCTCTTTCTAATTCATCATCTAATTTGGAATCAAATGGGTCAACGTTCACTGGTAATCTGCGTTCGCGCCATAGGTAATACCAAGTGTCTTCATATCCTGGGGTGATATATTTTTTATCAAGCTCTAATTTCTCAGTTAATCGCTCAATAAATTTCTTTGCATCCTCATTGGTGTACTGATGACGCTCTCGTTCATCGGCTAGTAGTTGGGGATTTTTCCAACAGATATCTCCATCAGCTCTCCAAAATAAAGATAAGGCCCATCTAGGTAATTGCTCGCCTGGGTACCATTTGCCTTGACCAAAGTGTAGAAACCCGCCGCGACCATATTTATCTTGTAGCTTTTTAATTAACTCAGTGGAGAATCCACGTTTTGTTGGACCTAATGCATCCGTATTCCATTCGGCCCCATCTCTATCATCAACCGATACAAATGTAGGTTCTCCACCCATGGTGAGTCTCACATCCATTGCATTTAAATCGCTATCAATGTGATGTCCTAGAGCCTCAATATCGGACCACTGATCCTCGGTGTAGGGTTTGGTCACGCGTGGTGATTCATAGACGCGGGTGACACTCATTTGGTGCGAAAACTCTACTTCGCACTTATCTAATGCACCGGAAATGGGCGATGCACCAGATGGTTCAGGAGTGCATGCCACTGGAATATGCCCCTCTCCAGCTAAAAGTCCTGAAGTAGGGTCTAGTCCAATCCAGCCAGCACCAGGTAGAAACACTTCGCACCAAGCATGCAAGTCTGTGAAGTCTGATTCTGCTCCTGAAGGGCCATCTAGTGATTTGACGTCGGGTTTTAGTTGAATCAAATAACCTGACACAAAACGGGCGGCTAAGCCTTTGTGGCGAAGTAAATTAACTAAAAGCCACGCTGAGTCGCGACAAGAGCCAGAACCCAACATCAAGGTTTCTTCTGGTGTTTGAATGCCCGGTTCCATCCGGATGGTGTATTTCACTCTAGTCTGAATCAATTGATTGAGATTCACTAGGTAATCAATGGTTCTAACTTTCTTGTCAGATATCTGATTGACTAATTGCTTGAATAGCCCAACTGGCTTGGATGTGGCCAAATAGGGTGCTAAATCATGGCCCAAGCCTTTATCGTATTTGAACGGGAAGTGTTCAGCGTGCTCCTCTAAGAAGAAGTCAAATGGGTTGTAAACCGCCATTTCTGCAACCAAATCCACTGTGACAGTGAATTTTTTAGTTTTCTCTGGAAAAACCAAGCGAGCCATATAGTTGGCATAAGGATCTTGTTGCCAATTCAGGAAATGTGCCTCTGGCTCAACGCGAAGTGAATACGACAGAATAGGGGTCCTGCAGTGCGGGGCAGGGCGCAGGCGCACCAGATGTGGACCCAGATTGATGAGCTTGTCGTAGCTGTAAGATGTAACGTGATTGAGTGCAATATGTATAGCCATGTATACATATAAGCAAAACTTATGCCAAAGCCCCTAAAGGGCTAAGAAGTCTAGATAACCAAGGCTTTTTAGCTCTGCTTGAGGTGTTTAGCCCAAGAAAACACTGAGTTGGCAATGAATCTCTTCTTTTCTACTGTGACTTTCTTAGCCACGCTGATTTTCTTCTGAAGATTTGCCACTCGTTTGCTCACCACTTTTTCTTTTTTAGGTTTAGCAACAACCGGCTCTAACTTATCCAGGTTATCTTGTACTAGGCTGGCCAAACTAATACCTGCCATGTGTTCGAACATGAAGGTTTCAAGTGAAGACCATAAATCATTGGCAGCACTCTTTTTAGAGTTGCCACCATCAATCGCCAACACAATATCTTTTAAGCTGATCTGTTCAACTTCTTTAGCAAGGGTATAGCCACCACCAGGACCTCTAAAGCTATTAACAATATTGGCAGCTCTTAGGGTGGCAAATAACTGCTCAAGATATGACAAAGAGATCTGACGACGCTCTGCGATTTCTGCCAATGAAACAGTTCTACCTTGCGCTGAATGCAGGGCAAGATCGATTAAGGCAGTGATCGCTGTACGGCTTTTAGTAGTAATTCTCATGAGCCCAATATACCCCAATAGTAAAAAATTGCAATTTCCTCTTAAAAACTAGGGAAATTGAAGTGAAAACAACAACTTAATAAAACTTTTATTAAAGTTGATATTTCACTTTATTTGAAATATCGGTTGTATCGCAATAACCAGCGACTCTCTTCTTTAAAGCCCGACTTGGTAGATATTTCTTGGCCGTACTGTAGGATCACTTTTCCCATCGGTACATTGGCGATCAAACTTGCTTGGTAACGTTGACTCACGGTTTGATCACTTTGCCGCGCGTTGTCTTTATAACTAACGGCGCCGCTGGAGTAGAAGTAGGCGAGTGTGGCAGCGTAGGTATGATTTAGTTGATACAGAACACTTGTTTGCAATGAGTAAAGTGGTTTTTGCTCAAGAGTTGAATAACCACCTACTTTGTAGTCTGAGTTCTTGCCAAACCACAAGGTATCAAAAGCAACCATCCAATCCACATCTTTATAAATAGGTTGCTGGTAACCGATTTGACCTGCCCACTTGTAGCGGTTTTCTCCAGGATTAACTGCGCGTTGGTTTTGGTAGTCTCCAGTGGGGGTTGTTAAGTAGCCAGCTACACCTAAATATCTTCTTGTATTGTGATTGGCGTATGGCCAAATAGCCAAAGCAAATGTCGTATCACCAACGCCTGATGCATCAGATAGCCCTAGTAAAGAAACAGCATTGCCAGTTGCTTTGATGTCTGTATAGGGAGTTTGCAAATAAAAGAAAGCTGGTAGATCTTGTATTTCAAATGAGCGACCGTATTTAACTTGTAATTGAGTGTTAACTAGTTCCTTATTGGGTACTAATACGGCATTATTTTTATAGTAGTCACCACGCTCACTGCGTTGATAGGTAAATTGCAATAAGTTAATGCCTGGCTTGGGTGCAACAACATCACCTGGTAACAAATCAATCGCCCAGACGTTGCTAGCCAATCCCCAACTAATAAAAACAATTTTCTTTAAATGACGCATCATGAGCAGGATTGTAAATGGCGTAGATGAAATATTGATGTGAGCTAATAAAAAATGCCGGTTTAAAACCGGCATTTTTATGACTTCAATCTACTAAAGTAGATCAAGCTAAATTAAGCTAAATCAAGCATTAACCACCTAGTGCTTCTTTCACAATAGCGTTGAAAGTAGCGCTTGGGCGCATCACAGCTTCTAGCTTAGCTAAATCAGGTTTGTAGTAGCCACCGATGTCTGCTGCTTTACCTTGAACAGCTGATAGCTCAGCAACAATTTTTTCTTCATTGTCTTTGAGTTTCTTAGCTAGCTTAGCGAAGTGAGCTTGTAGCTCTTTATCTTCTGTTTGGTTAGCTAAGGCTTCAGCCCAATACATGGCTAGATAGAACTGGCTGCCACGATTGTCTAATTCACCAGTGCGTGAAGAAGGTGACTTTCTGTTTTCTAGCAATTGACCTGTGGCGTCATCCAAAGTCTTGGCCAAGATCTTTGCTTTCGCATTGTTCTTCTTAATGCCCACTTCTTCGATAGACACTGCCAAGGCTAAGAACTCACCCAAAGAGTCCCAACGCAAATGGTTTTCTTCAACCAACTGTTTAACGTGTTTTGGAGCTGAACCGCCAGCGCCAGTTTCGAACAAGCCACCACCATTCATCAATGGCACGATCGATAACATCTTAGCGCTTGTGCCCAATTCAAGAATAGGGAACAAGTCTGTTAAGTAGTCGCGAAGAATGTTACCTGTTACAGAAATAGTATCTTTGCCACGAATGATGCGCTCTAGTGTGTAACGCATCGCACGTGTTTGAGACATGATCTGGATATCAAGACCTGTTGTATCGTGATCTTGGAGGTAAGTTTTTACTTTCTTGATCAATTCAGCTTCATGTGGACGATACTCATCCAACCAGAATACTGCTGGAGTGTTGGATTGACGTGCACGAGTTACGGCTAATTTCACCCAATCTCTAATTGGGGCGTCTTTCACTTGGCACATGCGCCAAATGTCGCCTTCCTCAACGTTTTGCTCTAGCAATATATTGCCATCTAGCGTCACAATGCGCGCTACACCTGGTTCAGGAATTTCAAACGTCTTGTCGTGTGAACCGTACTCTTCTGCTTGCTGAGCCATTAAGCCCACGTTAGGTACGCTACCCATGGTCACTGGATCAAAGTTGCCATGAGTTTTGCAGAAGTTAATCATCTCTTGATAAATACGAGCAAAAGTTGATTCTGGCATCACAGCTTTGGTGTCTTTAAGACGGCCATCAGCACCCCACATCTTGCCGCCTGCACGAATCATCGCTGGCATAGAAGCATCAACGATCACATCGTTAGGTGAGTGCAAGTTAGTAATACCTTTGGCAGAGTCAACCATCGCCAACTCTGGGTTGTGTTCGTGACAAGCGTGTAGGTCATTGATGATTTCTTCACGCTTAGAGCTTGGCAAGCTAGCGATCTTTTCGTATACGCTGCTCAAACCGTTGTTGGCATTCACGCCTAATTGTTTAAATAGTTCGCCATGCTTTTCGAAAGCTGTTTTGTAGAAAATTTTCACAGCATGACCGAATACGATCGGGTGTGACACTTTCATCATCGTGGCTTTCACGTGAAGAGAGAACATCACGCGTGTTTCATAAGCGTCTTGAATTTGATCTTCGTAGAACTTGCACAAAGCTTTTTTGCTCATGTACATGCTATCGATGATTTCGCCTTCTAATAAAGACACTTTTTCTTTAAGAACGATTGTTTTGCCGCTCTTTGTAACAAGGTCCATTCTCACGTCACATGGCTTTGGAATCACCATTGATTTTTCGCTAGAGTAGAAGTCACCACCGTGCATGTGTGACACGTGTGTGCGAGACGCTTGGCTCCACTTACCCATTGAGTGTGGGTTCTTACGTGCGTAACGTTTAACAGCAGCAGGGGCGCGACGGTCTGAGTTACCTTCGCGCAAAACTGGGTTCACAGAACTACCCAAACATTTTGAATAGCGAGTACGAATCGCTTTCTCTTCATCTGTTTTTGGATCTTCTGGATAGTCAGGGATATCGTAGCCCTGAGTTTGTAATTCTTTAATAGCAGCTTTAAGTTGGCCAAGTGCAGCACTGATGTTTGGCAACTTGATAATGTTTGTGTCTGGCAACAAAGTTAATTTGCCAAGCTCAGCCAAGTTATTTGGAACTTGTTGTTCTGGCTTTAGACGATCTGGGAATTCAGCAAGGATACGAGCAGCAACGGAAATATCGCTTTCAACAACTTCAATGTCTGCTGGTGCAGTAAAAGCTCTAATGATGGGCAAGAATGAACAGGTAGCTAGGTATGGTGCTTCGTCTGTTAGTGTGTAAATAATCTTCGATTTATCTTTAGCCATCGATATCTCCGCTTTTTTATAAGGTTAAGGGGTGCTGAACTCGTAAAAAATCTACAGCCTTAGATTCTAAGTGTTCAACCTTTGATTATCCTTACCTATTAATACTAATTAAGGGCATACGCCCCCAATTCAGCCCCAAAATTGCCTAGGAAAAACCCTCAAATGCACCACAAATGCACCACTTTTGTTATTTCTGAAACTTTTCTTATATTTCCTTATAATTCATATATCAAACAAAGGTTAATAGCCTTGGGGACAATAAAACCATGAAAAACAAAGAGTTGCAGGAAATCTATTTCAGATTTCTAAACCTGGTTCGCTCTGTGGAAGAGTTGCCAAGTTTTCCAAAGTTAGATGCTACTGAAAATGAACTACTCAATTTGGTCGCAGAGCAATGGAAAAAGGGTGAGCGCTTATTGGTAAGTGATGCAATTGCTATGCGAGCCATTGGTTCACCAGCGACTTTGCACGCCCGCTTGAAACAATTGCGTGACAAAGAAATGATCACTTACGTGATTGAAACGGATGGTCGCAAGAAGTACATTGAGCCAACTGAAGGCGCTTTGAAATATTTCTCACAAATTTCGAACTGTATGTTGGAAGCGACAAAGA
>CAYFKY010000020.1:0-2905 GCA_964343915.1 uncultured Polynucleobacter sp.
ATTCCTGGATTACGCCAAGCTCAAAAATACGCTGTGACCGTTGGCGGCGGTAAGAATCAACGCTTGGCTTTATGGCATGGCATTTTGATTAAAGAAAATCATATCGCTGCAGCAGGTGGAATTTCTGCTGCCATGCAAGCAGCAATCGCGCTGAATTCTGGTGTTGATATTCAAATTGAAGTGGAAAGCATTGCTGAACTTCAAGAAGCTTTATCTGCAGGCGCAACAAGTATTTTGATTGACAACTTTAGTCTTGATCAAATGCGTGAGGCTGTGGCTATTACCAAAGGTGCAGCTTTGCTAGAAGCATCAGGTGGCGTGAGCTTGGATCAACTTAAACATATCGCAGCCACTGGTGTGGATCGCATCTCAATTGGCAAATTAACCAAAGATGTTATTGCCGTAGATTTTTCTTTACGAGTGCAATGATTGATAGCCAATTGGCTATCAACGACGATTCAGAGGCGTCAAGATCGTAGGGTATGAGACTGTCCAACTTTGTGGATAGTCACGGCTGTAATGAAGTCCACGACTTTCTTTGCGCATTAATGCTGATCTAACTATCAGTTCAGCGCAACTCAACAAATTACGAAGCTCCAGCAAGTCTCTTGTCACTCTAAAGTTAGCGTAATACTCCTGAACTTCGCTTTGAAGAAGTTCAATGCGATGTAGCGCTCTCTCTAGACGACGATTCGTCCTCACAATTCCGACATAGTTCCACATCAATAAACGTAACTCATCCCAGTTATGAGAAATCACCACGCTCTCATCCGCATCTTCTACACGACTCTCATCCCAAGCTGGAACTTCTGGCATATCTTTAAAGGGGTGTTGGTTAATTTGCGCTGCGGCTGACTTACCTATCACCACACACTCCAACAAAGAGTTGCTGGCCAAACGATTGGCTCCATGCAAACCAGTATAAGTAGCCTCACCAACCGCATACAAACCTGGCAAATCTGTCTTACCTTCCAAATCTGTCACAACGCCACCACAGGTGTAATGAGCTGCAGGCACAACAGGAATGGCTTGTTTAGAAATATCGATTCCTAGGGCGGCACAACGGGCATAGATAGTCGGGAAGTGTTCTTTTAAGAAAGATTCCCCTAAATGAGTGGCATCTAACAACACATAATCAAGACCATGCTTTTTCATTTCAAAGTCAATCGCACGAGCTACGATGTCTCTTGGGGCCAATTCTGCACGCTCATCATGAGCAGTCATAAAACGAGTGCCATCTGGCAACTTCAATTGCGCACCTTCACCACGCAAAGCCTCGGTAATCAAGAAGGTTCTATCTTGTGGGTGGTACAAACAGGTCGGATGAAATTGCACAAACTCCATATTGCCTACACGACAACCCGCACGCCATGCCATGGCAATGCCATCGCCTGTTGCCGTCTCAGGGTTGCTGGTGTAGCGATACACCTTACCCACCCCACCTGTAGCCAACACAACGGCAGATGCTGGAATTGCTTCAATCTTGCCGGTAGAAATATCTAAGGCGTAAACACCGTAACAACGATTAGGATGTTTACTCTTTTTATTTTTAAGATGGTGATTCGTGATTAAATCCAAAGCCATCCAGCGCTCTAACAACTGAATATTGGGATGTGCTTTGGCCTGATCTAACAGCACCTCATGAATCGCCTTACCAGTGGCATCCGCTGCGTGAGCAATACGTCGATGACTATGTCCGCCTTCACGCGTTAAATGAAGCCCTTTAGGGCCCGCAGGATCGGTTGTGAATGGCACACCCTGGGCAACCAACCAATCGATTGCATCTGCACTTCTCTCGGCGATATATTTAGCGGTGGCTTCAACCACCAAACCAGCACCCGCTTCAACCGTATCTCTCACGTGAGCATCAACACTATCTTGTTGATCAATCACCCCCACAATGCCGCCTTGCGCCCAGGCAGTTGCGGACTCTGACAAGCCTCTCTTGGCCATGATGATGACCTGACGATCTTTGGCTAACTCAAGCGCTACCGTTAAACCAGCTAAACCTGCGCCAATAATGACGACAGGTAAAGAATCAGAGGTGCTAGTTGTTGACATAAACAGATATTAACTTGAATACTTAACTTAGTTTGCTAGCGTGCTCTCTGGTCTCATGGAAAACAATTTGAGGCCAGCGCTCTTGGGTCACTCTTAAATTAACTGCTGAAGTTGCTAGATATGCCAAATTTTCAGCAGCATCAATGGCTAACTGATGCCCTGCTGATGAATTTTGAAAATCAGTCATGATTTTTTTGTCTTCGCAAGTCACCCAACGGGCACAGTTAATGCTGGCTGTTTCAAAAACAGCATCGACACCATATTCATTCATCAAGCGACTAGCCACCACCTCAAACTGCAAAGCCCCCACAGCGCCTAAGATTAAGTCGCTGCTATTAACGGGCTTAAATACTTGCACAGCACCCTCTTCGCCCAACTGTTGCAAACCTTTTTGCAGCTGTTTAATTTTCATCGGGTTACGAATACGTGCCACTCTAAAGAAGTCAGGTGCGAAATAAGGAATACCTGTGAACTGTAATGCTTCTCCTTCGGAGAAACTATCGCCAATTTGCATATTGCCGTGATTAGGCAAACCAATGATGTCACCTGCGTAAGCCTCTTCAACCTGCTCACGGCTAGACGCCATAAATGTCACCACATTTGATACTTTAACGTCACGATTGATGCGCAAATGATTGATCTTCATGCCACGCTCAAACTTGCCTGAGCATACCCGCAAAAACGCAATTCGGTCACGGTGAGCTGGATCCATATTGGCCTGAATCTTAAATACAAAGCCACTGAACTTATCTTCACGCGGATCTACTGATCTAACTGTTGCATCACGCTCTCTTGGACCTGGCGCCCAATCCAATAAGGCATTAAGAATTTCACGCACGCCAAA
>CAYFKY010000020.1:3005-12905 GCA_964343915.1 uncultured Polynucleobacter sp.
GGATCTCTTGTCTCACGGTCCATCTTATTAACAAAAGTAATAATCGGGGTGTTACGCATGCGACATACGTTGAGTAACTTGATCGTCTGCTCTTCTACACCTTTAGCCGCATCAATCACCATCAACGCAGAGTCAACGGCTGTCAAAACACGATAAGTATCTTCAGAAAAGTCTTGGTGACCTGGGGTATCCAATAAGTTCACCACGTGATCACGGTACTCAAACTGCATCACAGAACTAGCAACGGAAATACCGCGTTGCTTTTCGATTTCCATCCAGTCAGATGTAGCGTGTCTACCGCTTTTACGAGCCTTGACTGTTCCTGCCAATTGAATGGCTCCAGAGAACATCAAAAGCTTCTCAGTTAAGGTTGTTTTACCGGCATCAGGGTGAGAAATAATGCCGAAAGTCCTACGTCTTGCGACTTCGCGGACAATATCATTGCTGTAATTCATAGGCTTTTCAATCAAATAGCCCTATAGTTTAGTTTAGACGAGCCAAACAGGCATTAATTGCGTGTGTATTTAGAATACTTAAGGGTATTCAACCTTTTTCAGATCGTAGAGCAAAAAAGTGGCAAAAAAAGAAACAACTGACCAAAAACACGAGATTAGACCCACGCAGTCCATTGAGTTACTCAAGGAATTACACATACTGACTCGTGATGGGAAACTCAATCAAGACACCAGACGCAAACTCAAGCAGGTCTATCACTTAGTGCAATTCATTGAACCTTTGCTACAAGAGGTTCTCACAAAAAAAGACCACTTATCGATTGTTGATCATGGCGCAGGCAAGTCCTACCTTGGGTTCATTTTGAATGATTTGTTTTGTAAATTACAAAGCAAGCCATCAACCATCTACGGTATTGAGGTTCGTGAAGAGTTAGTTAAGAAATCTCAAGAATTGGCAACACGTCTAGATTTTAAAAATATGTCTTTTCTGCACTTAAGTGCTGAAAATTCATTACATTCCGATTTATTACCAGATCAAATTGATGTCGTCACTGCTTTACATGCTTGCAATACCGCAACAGATGATGCGATTCGCTTTGCGCTCACCAAGAAAGCTCAGCACGTTGTCTTAGTACCCTGCTGCCAGGCAGAGGTTGCTGCGACCCTTAGAAAAACAAAATCGCAAGCGCTTAAAAATGAGTTATCTGAAATTTGGCGCCACCCCATACATACTAGGGAGTTTGGCAGCCATATAACGAACGTATTGAGATGCCTACAACTTGAGTCTCATGGCTACGATGTCACAGTCACAGAATTAGTCGGTTGGGAACATTCAATGAAAAATGAATTAATCATTGCCACCCAGAAGAACTTGCCTGGTAAGAAAGCCCGCGACAGGAAAACAAAGCTTTTGGAAGAAATCGGCTTGGGTTGCCTAGAAGAACGATTTGCTTAGTTAGACTAAGCAAACTTAAATGAGAGCATGCTGATTGACCCGATATCAATCCCATCAGTGATGATCTCAATAGCATCATCACTCTCTTGCAGACCCAAGGCGTATACAGCTGGCCAGTAATGCTCCCAGGTCGGGTTGGAGATCAAAGCATCTTGCCCAAATAACTCTGGATGAATCAAGGCATCATGATGCCCAGCCAGCAACTCAGTCTTAAAGAATTCATTAAAGCGAGTTGCCCATGGATAGTGTTGTTTGCCAGAAAAATCAACCAGCCTCAAGTTGTGCACCACATTACCGCTAGCAACAATTAAGATTTGCTCTTCACGCAAACCCTTTAATTCTTTTGCCAGCTCATAGTGTTCTTGAGTGCTCAAGCTCATATCCAAACTCAATTGCACCACCGGAACATCTGCCTCTGGAAATAAACTTTTTAATACCGCCCAAGTACCATGATCTAAACCCCAATTTTGGTGATCTAGCTCCACTTCACGACTTTTGATAAGCGTTTTAACTCGTTTTGCCAACTCCAAACTTCCTGGCGCTGGATATTGAACATCAAAAAGCTTTTGTGGGAAACCGCCAAAATCATGAATAGTCTCAGGCTGCTCCATCGCAGTCACAGAAGTTCCCTCTGTTAACCAATGTGCCGATATAGCTAAGATAGCTTTGGGCTTAGGTAGCGACTTTCCCAACTCCTCCCAAGCATGAGAATAAACATTGGGTTCAATCGCATACATTGGGTTGCCGTGCCCTATAAAAAGTACTGGCATTTTTTGAGAATTTGATGTCATGCCTTAATTGTCCACCAAATAATTAAATTTTTATAAAGGCTAGGCAATAAAAAAGGCTGCCTAAGCAGCCCTTTTTACTCTCATGAATGAGGAATTACTTGCGCTTGTTAACAGCGTCTTTAAATGCTTTACCAGCTGTGAACTTAACTGTTTTAGCAGCTGCAATCTTGATTGCTTCGCCAGTTTTTGGGTTACGGCCTGTACGTGCAGCACGCTTGCCTGAACCAAATGTACCAAAACCGATCAATTGAACTTTGTCACCTTTAGTAACTGCTTTAATGATTGTCTCGATTGATGTGTTTAAAACACGTTCTGCAGATGCTTTAGAAATGTCTGCATCTTTTGCAATTTTTTCTACTAATTCAGCTTTATTCATTATTAACCTTTCAACATTGAAACTGGGAATATATACAAACGATTTTTAATTTCTCAAAAAAACCAAGAACCTTTGTATTGCTTGTATTAAAGCACAGAATCTACCTGTGAGCCAGTATTTATATGAATATTTAGGGTTTAACCTATGCCCCATCTTGGTTCGCGGCAAACTGTTCTAAAAAGAGTCAATATTCATCAAGTTGACATAACTTGAAGACCGCCCATGTAGGGTTGCAACGCCTTAGGTACCTTAACGCTACCGTCTGCTTGTTGATTGTTTTCCAAAATTGCCACAGCAGTTCTACCCACAGCCAATCCAGAACCGTTGAGTGTGTGCACCAATTCGGGTTTTGCTTGCCCCGTCTTAAAGCGAGCTTGCATACGTCTAGCCTGGAAGTCACCCATATTCGAACAAGAACTAATTTCTCTGTATGTATTTTGCGCTGGCAACCAAACTTCTAAGTCATAAGTCTTAACGCTACCAAAGCCCATGTCACCTGTGCATAGCAATACTTTTCTATAGGGCAACTCCAATTGTTGCAAGATAGATTCAGCGTTCGCCGTCAATGCCTCCAAGGCATTCATAGAATCTTCAGGTTTAGTGATTTGAACCAATTCAACTTTTTCAAATTGATGCTGACGAATCATGCCGCGAGTATCACGACCATAGCTACCTGCCTCAGATCTAAAGCACGGCGTATGAGCCACAAACTTCTTAGGTAACTGTTCTGCTGCAGTAATGGTGTCACGCATCAAGTTTGTCACTGGAACTTCTGCAGTTGGAATCAAATAAAAGTTTTCGTAAGTTGCCTCAACAGATTCATCCTGATCATCGCCGCCCACTTTGCGTGGCACCTTAAATAAATCCGCTTCAAATTTTGGCAACTGACCAGTGCCTCTCATCGAATCAGCATTCACAATAAAAGGAACATACACTTCACTGTAACCAGATGCGACATGGTTATCCAACATGAATTGAATCAATGCTCTGTGTAAACGAGCCATATGACCATGCATCACAGCAAATCTAGAACCAGTAATCTTGGCAGCGTTATCAAAATCCAAGCCTAATGGTGTTGCTAAATCAACGTGATCTTTCACCTCAAAATCAAATTGAGGTGGCTGCCCCCAACGCAATACTTCTTGATTGCCTGATTCATCTTTGCCAGTAGGCACAGTGTCATGAGGAATATTAGGAATACTCATCAAAAAATCATTTAACTGTGCTTGAAGCACTGTTAATTTTTCAGTGAGGCTTTGCAACTCTTGATTAACCACACCTGATTCAGCAATTTCAGCACTAGCGTCTTCGCCTTTGCCTTTTTTCATGCCAACAGCTTTGGCCAATTGATTACGTTTAGCCTGCAATTCTTCAGTGCGACTTTGAACTTGTTTACGCTCAGACTCTAAAGATGTGAATAAGTCTTTATCCAAGATAAATTTTCTATCGGCTAAACGACCTGCCACGGCATCAATGTCTTTGCGTAAAAGCTGAATGTCAATCATGTGATTCTCAATACTATGTTTGTTTTGTCGTTATTGGACATTTAAAACGTCTGCACCTGGTGGCGGATTAAATTTGAATACTTCCGTCCCCAAATTGCTATTAATACGAATTTTACTCAGGTTAATCAAAGTGATCGTACCAAAGTTATCGTGCAACTCTAAACCCACAGGTAAACCATTCGCCATACCAATACCCACCCGACTATAGGGCATATCTCCAGTACTCTTGTCTGCTTTTGGCTTTAGCTCCAGCCAATACATGCCACCCTTCTCACCACCCGGTATTAACTCAAAGCGCTCATCAATGGCGATTTGGCCAAATAAAATAGCGGCAGGGCTGGCACTCAAACTCTTACCTGCAGGTCGGATTGTTAACTGATTAAGATCTTTATCCCACAGTAAAAGTCTCTGTCCATCAGCAATCACTTTTTGCTCGAAAGGTTTGATTGTTTCCCAAATGAACTTACCCGGTCTTTGAAAAACAAAACGACCTTGGCTTTTTCTAAGAACTTTGGGTTGGCCTTCACCAGATTTTGGCGGTCTAATTTGTTGCTGTGAGAATTCGCCTTCGGCATTTTTTACATTAGCGATGAATTCTTTGAATTGCGTCACGCCCTCATCAGCCATTACTGGATGAGTAGATGCCAGCCCCCAAAGAGTTGCCAGCAAAATACTTTGCTTGATTATTCTTAGAAATAACATCTTAGTTATCGTTAGAGCCACGCACCAAGATATCGCGGTTGCCGTTGCTACCCATCTTCGAAACAAGACCAGCACGTTCCATATCTTCTAATAATCTAGCAGCACGGTTATAACCAATCCTCAAGTGTCTTTGCACCAAGGAGATGGATGCTCGTTTGTTTTCCAAAATAATCGCAACCGCCTGGTCATAAAGTGGATCCGCCTCACCACTGGCTGAAGCCTCACCACCCAAACCGCCATCGCTCTCAGATTGAGGTTCCAAGATAGATTCAATGTAATTCGGCTCACCATGCTTTTCTTTCAACCAAGTGACCACGCGATGCACTTCATCATCAGTCACAAAAGCACCGTGCACACGAATAGGTAAACCAGTGCCTGGCGCCATGTACAACATATCACCCATGCCCAGCAAACTTTCAGCACCCTGTTGATCCAAAATCGTACGGCTATCAATTCTGCTACTTACCTGGAAGGAAATACGTGTTGGCACGTTTGCCTTAATCAATCCTGTGATCACATCCACACTAGGACGTTGCGTTGCCAAGACCAAATGAATGCCAGCGGCACGAGCTTTTTGCGCAATACGCGCAATCAACTCTTCAATCTTCTTACCAACCACCATCATGAGGTCAGCTAATTCATCAATGATGATCACAATCACTGGCGCTTTATGTAGCGGCTCAGGATCATCTGGTGTCAAACTAAATGGGTTGTATAGATACTCACCTTTGGCTTCTGCATCCGCAATCTTTTTATTAAAGCCAGCCAAATTACGCACACCGAATTTGCTCATTAACTTATAACGACGATCCATCTCAATCACCGCCCAATTAAGCGCGTTATAAGCTTGCTTCATGTCTGTTACTACTGGGCACAATAAATGTGGAATGCCTTCATACACAGACATTTCCAACATCTTCGGATCAACCATGATCAAACGCACTTCATCTGCCTTGGCCTTATAGAGCAAAGACAAAATCATCGAGTTAATACCGACTGATTTACCAGAGCCCGTTGTACCCGCTACCAAGCAGTGAGGCATTTTTGCCAAATCCGCCACAACTGGTGCGCCAGCAATATCTTTACCTAAAGACATAGTTAACAACGATGTGTTGTCGTTGTATACACGTGAACTCAAGATTTCAGTTAGATGTACCGCCTGACGATTAGGATTCGGCAGTTCAAGGCCCATACAAGTTTTACCTGGTATGGTTTCAACTACACGCACACTCATCACACCCAAGGCACGCGATAAGTCTTTTTGCAAATTAACAATTTGACTACCCTTCACACCCATCGCTGGTTCAATCTCATAACGAGTGATCACAGGACCTGGATGCGCTGAGATAACCTTTACCTCAATATTGAATTCTTTTAGCTTTCGCTCAATCAAACGAGAAGTGAATTCCAACGTGTCAGCAGAAATTGTTTCCTTAACTGGTGGAACTGGATCCAACAGTGACAAAGGTGGCAACTCAGAATCTGACATATCAGCAAACAAAGGTTGTTGCTTCTCACGCTCAACACGCTCACTCTTCACCACCGTTAAAGGCGCTCTGATAATTGGTACTGGAGGCAGCTCTTCAATTTTGACGCGCTCTTCTTCAACAATCTCTTCACGCTCTTCTGCAGCCTGCTCCCCGATACGGCGATCTTCTTCAGATTCGCGGCGCTCACGAATGCGCATAAAACTTAATTCCAAGAATCTGCCCACTTGCTCCGCGAGTGTTAGCCAAGAAAATCTGAGGAACAATGACATACCAATCGCCAGAACCACCAATAACACCAAAGTGGCGCCCGTAAAACCGATGGCCATTTGCAATGGATCGCCTAACAACTCGCCCAACACTCCCCCAGGAGGTCTTGGTAAATCCATCGTCATGCTGTGCATACGGATTGATTCCAAAGCCATGCTTGAAACCATGGTTAGGGCAAAGCCTAAAAATCTAGGTAAGAAAGGCTCAGGTTCCAACTCATTACCTGGCAATTTCGCCGCAGTCAGTTCTTGCCAACCTCTTACAGCGCGTTTTAAGAGAAGGATCACCCACCAGTAGGCTGATGCACCAAATACATAAAAGAGGATGTCAGCAAGCCAGGCACCTAAACGACCCCCAATATTAGAAATATTTGCTACCTGATTGGCGTGAGACCAAGCTGGGTCACTTTTGCTATAGCTCGCCAACACCGCAAACAAAGCCAATGTCAAAGCCATGAAGGCAATCCACTTGACTTCGCGCATCAGTCTAGTCAAACGGGTGTCAGGGCCTCCAACAACTGGAGGGCGATTTGGGGTGGGTGCAATTCTAGCCATGTTCTCCTGATTGTAATCAACAAGAATCAATCAAAGTCTTATAATTGAAAAATGACTACAAAAAACCTTAAACACGCAAAAGTATTGATTCTAGGATCCGGTCCTGCAGGCTACACAGCCGCTGTTTATGCAGCCCGAGCCAATTTAGACCCTGTTCTGATTACTGGTATCGCCCAGGGCGGTCAATTGATGACCACCACTGAGGTTGAAAACTGGCCAGCAGATCCCAATGGTGTTCAAGGTCCAGAACTAATGCAACGCTTTTTAGAGCATGCTGAACGCTTTAAAACAGAGATTGTGTTCGACCATATCCACACAGCAGCTTTGACAGAAAAACCTATTCGCCTAGAAGGTGATGCGGGCACCTACACTTGCGACTCATTAATTATTGCCACTGGTGCTTCAGCCCAATACTTGGGGTTACCTAGCGAAGAAGCTTTCATGGGTAAAGGTGTTTCAGCGTGTGCCACATGCGATGGTTTCTTCTACAGAAATCAAGATGTGTGCGTGATTGGTGGCGGCAACACAGCTGTCGAAGAAGCTTTATATCTAGCTGGTATCGCTAACAAAGTGACAGTGATTCATCGTCGTGACAAATTCCGCGCAGAACCAATTCTGATTGATCGCTTAATGGCTAAAGTAGCCGAAGGTAAGGTGGCCATTGAGTGGAATAGCCACTTAGACGAAGTACTGGGCGACAACACTGGCGTAACAGCTGTGCGCGTTGCCAATGCTAACGGCGAGAAAAAAGATATTGCGCTAAAAGGCGTATTCGTAGCAATTGGTCACAAACCTAATACAGATTTATTTGTAGGCCAACTTGATATGGAAAATGGTTATCTAAAAACTAAAACCGGCTTAGTTGGTAATGCAACAGCCACCAATATCCCTGGCGTATTTGCTGCAGGCGATGTGCAAGATCACATCTATCGCCAAGCCATCACGAGCGCCGGCACAGGATGTATGGCTGCATTAGATGCCCAACGTTATCTAGAAACTCTATAAGCTTTAAGCTACAGAGCTTCTGTATAAAAATAAAGCCCAGATAAGTCTGGGCTTTATTTTTTTAAGGTGTAGCTAATCAGATGGCTGATTCGTTTGTTTCACCAGTTCTAATGCGAATTACTTGCTCAACAGCTGTGACAAAAATCTTGCCATCGCCAATCTTGCCTGTATGGGCAGCTTTAACAATTGCATCAATCACTGCGTCAACGCGGTCATCAGCAACCACCACTTCAACCTTGATCTTAGGCAAGAAATCAACCACATACTCTGCGCCACGATATAACTCAGTGTGACCTTTTTGACGACCGAAGCCTTTTACTTCAGTCACTGTTAAACCTGTTACGCCTAACTCAGCCAAACCTTCACGAACTTCATCTAGCTTGAATGGCTTAATGATTGCTGTAATTTGTTTCATATTCATCTCCTAATAAATTTGATGATACCTAAAATTAATCAATCTATCTAAAAATTAAGCTCGGAACTTATTGGTGATCGGATAACGCCAATCCCGTCCAAAGGCTCTTTGAGTAATTCTGACGCCAATAGGTGCTTGGCGACGCTTGTATTCATTAATCTTAATAAGGCGCGTCACCTTTTCTACATCTTCAGGACGGTAGCCTTTGGCAATGATGGTTTCAATGGATTCATCTTGCTCCATATAAAGACCCAAAATAGCATCCAAAATATCGTACTCGGGCAAACTATCCTGATCTTTTTGATCGGGTCTTAACTCTGCAGATGGCGCTCTAGTCAAAATGCGCTCAGGTATCACAGGCGCTATTGAATTTCTATAGTGACACAAGCGATAGACCAAGGTTTTAGCAATATCTTTAATCACGGCAAAGCCACCCGCCATATCTCCATAGAGGGTGCAATAACCCACTGCCATCTCACTCTTGTTACCCGTGGTTAGAACTATGCGACCCGACTTATTCGACATCGCCATCAATAAGGTGCCTCGCACACGCGCCTGAATATTTTCTTCAGTGGCATCCACTGGCAAGCCTTTAAATTCGTTGGCTAAGGCACCATCAAAAGCATCAACCATCGGCGCAATAGTGATTTCGTCATACTGAACCCCCAGGTTGTCCGCCATTTGCTTGGCGTCAATCCAAGAGATGTCGGCGGTATAGCGTGACGGCATCATCACTGCACGCACCTTGTCCGCCCCTAAAGCATCTACAGCAATCGCCAAGACTAAAGCAGAATCAACGCCACCAGATAAGCCAATAATGGCACCTGGGAAGCCATTCTTACCCAAGTAATCTTTCACACCCAAAACCAAAGCATCATAGACTTGGGCTTCGATAGAGCTTGATTCAGTTACATCAGCTTTAACAAGATCAGAGTTTTTGTATTCAATGAAAGCTAAGCCTTCTCGGAAGTGCGGCATCGCTAGCGCGAGTTCGGCATTTTTGCTCAATGCAAATGAAGCGCCATCAAATACCAACTCGTCTTGGCCACCAACTGCATTTAAGTAAATCAACGGCAAACCTGTTTCAAGCACACGCGCCTTAGCCACATCTTCGCGCAGAGATTGCTTTTCTAAATGATATGGTGAGGCATTAGGAATAACCAATAATTCGGCGCCATGGTGCTTGGCTTGGGCAGCGGCTGATGCATGCCAAGCATCTTCACAAATGATCAAGCCTACTTTTGTGCCATCTATTTCAAAAATACAGGGGTCAGCGCCTGGTACAAAGTATCTCACCTCATCAAATACTTCATGATTAGGTAGTTTTTGCTTGGCGTAAGAAGCAATAACCTCTCCTCGATACAAAATGCTCGCCATGTTTTGCA
>CAYFKY010000021.1:0-12317 GCA_964343915.1 uncultured Polynucleobacter sp.
TTGAATTCCATTGTTTTGCCTTCGTATGGAGACGTGTCCTTAATAGGACGTGTATCCAACAAAGAGCCTGGCAAGAAAGCACGGATGCCATTAACCATAACAGTCAAACCACCTTTTACTTTGCCAGTTACAGCACCAGTAACGAGTTCGCCTTGTTCCAAGGCCTTCTCTAGGTTCAACCAAGAAGCTAAACGCTTAGCTTTGTCACGTGACAACACTGTGTCACCGTAACCGTTTTCTAGGGCATCAATTGCCACAGAAACGAAATCGCCAGGTTGAACTTCAACTTCACCTTGATCGTTAAGGAATTCCTCAACAGAGATAAAAGCTTCAGATTTCAAACCAGCATTTACCACCACAAAGTTGTGATCGATACGCACAACTTCAGCGGAAATAACTTGGCCAGCCTTCATATTAGAGCGGGCTAGGGATTCTTCAAATAGAGCTGCAAAAGATTCAGACATGAGTTTTCACTATAAAGCCGTCAAAAGACTTGACGGGTTAGATTGCACATACCAGTACTCGCGTTGCAAGGACTGGCTCCTAATTTCCTTAGTAACCTCAGCTAGTTTTAATGAGCTTGATGCCACTTCAGAACTTGATTCACCGCCTCTTCAATAGTCATCGACGTGGTGTCGAGATGGTGAGCCCCTTCAACAGCTTTTAGTGGCGATTGACTGCGATTTGCATCGCGGGCATCTCGATCACGTAAATCCTGCAAAAGGATATCTATATTAGCAGAAAAGCCCTTAGCTATCAATTGTTTATAGCGTCTCTCGGCTCTAGCCTCTGCACTAGCAGTCAAAAACACTTTGGTAACGGCATCAGTAAAAATGACGCTCGCCATATCTCTACCATCAGCCACCAAACCAGGTTCTTGCCTAAAAGCTTGCTGTCTTGCCACCAAAGCTTGACGAACCCCCATGTGAACCGCCACCTCAGAGGCGCGCTTACCCATTTCTTCCTGGCGAATCTGATCACTCACATCCTCACCATCCAAAATAACCCTATCTTCTTGAAATATAACGTTTAAATTTTGAGCGATGGGAATTAAATCTGGCTCAGATGCCGTAGAAATGCCGCGTTTATAACTGGCCAAACCAACCAGGCGATACAAGGCGCCACTATCGAGATAGTGATATCCCAAACGCTTTGCCACCTGCTGAGCAACCGTACCCTTTCCTGAGGCAGTAGGTCCATCGATAGCAATTACAGGGATATTTGAGCTATTAAATTGAGTCATTTATGGCATTTCTTTGAATTGACACCCACTTTATCAGTGTTTTAATTTTTATAAATATTTCTTAATGTGAAACGGTTAGGAGCTAATTCTGAGGGTTTTCAGGCGAAATTAAGCGACCAACTCTTATTTTTTGGCAATCTCAGCAAATGCTTGAAAGTACTCAGGGAAGGTTTTTGCCACGCAAGCCGGCTCATTAATGCGCACTTTTAACGGCCCAAAGGCTGCCAATGAAAAGCACATGGCCATGCGATGATCATCATAAGTATCAATTCCAGTCGCTGGTGTTGACCACTCTTTGGGAGGAGCCACTTGAATAAAGTCATCACCCGCTTGCACCATCGCACCCATTTTTTGAAGCTCTTTGGCCATGGCGGCAATACGATCTGTCTCTTTCACTTTCCAACTAGCAATACCCGTCAATTTAGTTGAACCCTCGGCAAAGAGAGCCGCGACCGCCAACGTCATCGCTGCATCTGGAATAGCCAAACAATTAAGTTCGATGCCCTTTAATTTGCCTGTTGGTGTATCAACACCATGAACCTCAATCCAATCATCACCTGATGTAACTCTCGCGCCCATTTGAGCAAGCGCCTCCGCGAAAGCAACATCCCCCTGAATACTATTTTTTCCAACTCCCGTTACTCTCACAGGACCACCGGCAATAGCACCAGCTGCCAAAAAATAGGATGCCGAAGAGGCATCACCTTCGACATACAAAGTTCCAGGGCTGGTATATGGATTACCTGAATTAGCAGGAATATAAAAACGCTGCCAATTGTCGTTGCGAACATCAACACCAAAACGACTCATCAATTTGAGCGTGATATCGATATAAGGTTTAGAAATTAATTCGCCAACCACTTCAATACAAATCTCATTACTTGCCACCAAAGGCAAAGACATGAGCAAGGCAGTAAGAAATTGACTTGAGACATCTCCACGTACTTTGATGACTTCATCGGTACGTATCTGGCCTTTTGAAAGTTGAAGAGGTGGGTAACCTTCGTTTTGCTCATAAGCAACTTTGGCACCAACCATCCTAAGACCATCTACCAAATCTCCAATCGGTCTTTCATGCATGCGTGGCACACCATGTAAACGATAGTCACCACCCAAGATAGCCAATGCTGCAGTCAAAGGTCGAATCGCAGTACCCGCATTACCCATGAACAAATCTGCTTGATCTTTAGGCAGCTTGCCAGAGCAACCGTGCACCACACAGTCACCATCAGTCTCATCGACCACAACACCTAACGTCTTCAGTGCTGCACGCATCACGCGTGTGTCATCCGCATCCAACAAACCTTTTAAGCGCGTCGTGCCCGAGGCTAATGCAGACAACAGCAATACACGATTAGAAATACTTTTTGATCCTGGTAACGCAACTGCACCCTCTGCTTTTACAAAAGGACCTACTTCGATGTAATCAAGCACCGCAGAACTCATTAACGACCTTCCCACTTTTGACGTTCTGCACTAGCTCTTGTAAATGCCTTTAATAAAGCATCACCATCTTCCTTAGCAATCATGTCTCTTAGTAATTTAGTGAGGTTGAGATAGTTATCCATCTCTTTCAACACAGCTGTTTTGTTCGCTAAACAAATGTCTCGCCACATCTCTGGGCTAGATGCGGCAATCCGCGTGAAGTCTCTAAATCCTGCGCCCGCATGACCCAACTTAACATTGGCGTCTTCAGAATTAGCCACTTGCAACATCAACGCAAACGAAAGTACGTGTGGCAAATGAGAAATCGATGCAAATACTGCATCATGCTGCAAAGCAGACATCTTATGAGTGGTGGCTCCAGTGGCCAACCAAAACTCATTAATCGCATCAACTGCTGGAGGAATATTTTCTTGCAAAGGACAAATAATGACTTCCTTGCCTTGATACAAATCTTCTTTTGCAGCAGTTGCACCATGTTGAGCACCACCAGCAATTGGGTGTGCAGGTATAAATTGCGCCACCTTGTCACCCAAGGCAGTTTTTGCCGCCATGATGACATCCGACTTTGTGCTGCCAGCATCAGTGATCAAGGCATTTTGTTTGATATGCGGTTCAATAGCGTGAAGTATTGAGAATGTTTGTGCCACTGGCACGCAGACCACAATCACATCAGCCTCTTTAGCGCACTCTTCAAGACTGACTGCCTGATCAATGGCGCCCATCTTGATCGCCTCATCTAAATTGGTTTGCGAACGACCAACACCGATAACACGATCAAAAGCTTTGGCTTTTTTTTGCGCCAACCCGATGGATGCCCCAATTAAACCAACCCCAATAATGCCCAAGGTTAATGCGGCACCATTTGATGTATTTTTTTGAGTAGCGTTCATTAATTAAGAATCTTTTTAAGGGCTTCAATAAATGCCTGATTTTCTTCAGGCAATCCAATAGAAATACGCAACCACTCAGGCAAGCCATAGTTGCCAACAGGTCTAACAATGATGCCTGCTTTTAATAACTCCAAATTAACCTTGGCTCCTGAGTTTGGCTCATCACCTACTTTGACCAAAACAAAATTGCCAGAAGACGGCAAATAACGCAACCCCATCTGCTCGAACGCTTGGGTCAACTGCACATAACCAGCACGATTCAACTCGTAGCATTTCTTGAGAAACTCAACGTCAGCCAATGCGGCAATCGCAGCAGCTTGGGCCAAACTATTAACGTTAAATGGCTGACGAATACGATTTAATAAATCTGTGATGTTCTTTTGCGCAACACCATAACCAATGCGCAAACCAGCCAAGCCATAGGCCTTTGAAAAACTTCTAGAGACAATTACATTCGGATATTTATGTACCCAAGCAATTGCATCATATTGCTGCTCCGGCGTTAAAAATTCGTTATAAGCCTCATCAATCACTACCACCACATCACTTGGAACTTTTTCTAAAAAAGCTTCAATCTCAATCGCCTTTAAAAAGGTTCCGGTTGGATTATTCGGATTTGCCACAAATACCAAACGTGTTTTAGGTGTGATGGCTCTTAGCATGGCAGGTAAGTCATGGCCATAATCTGCCGTAGCTGCCACCTCAACAGCTTTACCACCTACTGCTTGCGTGGCTAATGGGTAAACTGCAAATGCATGTTTTGAGAAAACAACTTCATCACCTTCTTGAGCAACTGCTCTGGCAGTTAACTCCAAGATGTCATTACTACCATTACCCAAAGTAATCCACTCAAATGGCACATTGAGTTTCTTGGCAATCGCATTTTTTAAATCGAAACCATTCGAATCTGGGTAACGGCCCAAATCTTCTGCCGCTTTGGCCATCGCTTTTTTTGCAGACTCCGGCATACCCAAGGGATTTTCATTGGAAGCTAACTTAACAATCTTGCTCTCATCCAAACCAAACTCGCGCGCGACCTCACTAATTGGCTTACCTCCCACGTACGGTGCAATTGCACGCACATGATCTAAACCAATAACTCGCCCATTAACTTGTCCAACATCGTTGGCCATGATCAATCTTTCTACAATTTAATGACTACGGGGATAAGATCCCAAGTTCTTAAAGAATGCTGCCTCAGCCTGCAACTCATTTAAAGCTGCTGCTACTTTTGGATCATCTGCGTGGCCATCCATATCAATATAGAAGAAGTACTCCCAAGTACCTCGTCTAGCTGGGCGAGACTCCAAACGATTCATTGAAACACCATGCTTAGCCAATGGCGCCAATAACTGATGAACCGCACCAGGTTTATTGTTCACCGAGAGAATCACTGATGTTTGATCTTTCCCAGATGCCTGGCATGAGCCATGACTTACCACCACAAAACGCGTGCGGT
Source organism: uncultured Polynucleobacter sp. (assembly GCA_964343915.1). GTDB lineage: Bacteria > Pseudomonadota > Gammaproteobacteria > Burkholderiales > Burkholderiaceae > Polynucleobacter. Next base: position 5,039 of record CAYFKY010000021.1, read on the forward strand.
TATGAGGATCATCCTGAATCTGACTTTGAACAGCTTGCAAACCATATTGCTGCTGCGCTGAATCGCCAGCAATCGCTGCCACTGTTGAATCTTGCGCCGCCAACTTAGCCGCTTCACCATTGCTACTAACAGCCTGGCGATCTAATTTTGGGGCGTTGTTAGACAACCATCTTTGACATTGAGCCAAAGCCTGAGGATGAGCCAATACTCTGCTCACACCATCCAAAGTACCCGACTTAGTCAGCAAGTGATGCTTGATAGCTAAAGCGACTTCACCCGTAATTTTTAAATCTGTATCAAGCAATAAATCCAAAGTTCTAGAAATAGCACCCTCTGAAGAATTTTCTACAGGAGCCACACCAAAATCTGCAGACCCAGCATCCACAGCACGGAACACTTCATCAATACTTGAACAAGGAACTTTGCTGATTGATTGACCAAACTGCGCAAATGCCGCCTGCTCAGAGAATGTTCCCGCCGGCCCCAAATAGGCCACTCGAATAGGCGCCTCTAAAGCACGGCACGCAGACATGATCTCGCGCCAAATGTAAGTAATGCCATCAGCCGCTAAAGGACTTTTATTTTTAGCAATCAAGCCATCAATCACTTGACGTTCACGCTCAGGACGAAACACTGGCGCATTAACATCGTGTTTGATTTTTCCAACAGCTTGAGCTGCTTCTGCACGGGCAGCCAATAACTCTAATAGTTGTTGATCAATAGAGTCGATACGAGCGCGCAGTGGCGCTAAATCTTTGTCATCAGCAGCCACGTTCAAACTCCTTCATGTATTCAACCAAAGCCTCTACACCTGCCATAGGCATTGCGTTATAGATACTTGCGCGCATACCACCCACACTCTTGTGGCCTTTGATGTTCATGAGACCCAACTTAGCAGCACCTTCTACAAATGAATCATTTAAAGATTCATCATTTAAGTAGAAAGTCACATTCATGCGTGAACGGCAGCTTGGGTCGATTTTGCTCGTGAACAAACTACTTTGATCAATGCAGTTGTAAAGCAAGTTTGACTTGGCAATGTTCTGTTGTTCCATGGCAGTCACACCACCTTGGCGCTTTAACCATTTGAACACCAAGCCAGCCAAATAAATACCGTAGGTTGGCGGCGTATTTAGCATTGAATCATTCTCAGCTTGTTTAGCCCAATCCCAAACCATAGGAGTAATTGGCATCGCATGACCCAATAGGTCCTTGCGCACAATCACAATACTGAGACCTGCTGGACCAATATTTTTTTGTGCGCCACCAAATAAAACACCAAAGTCATTAATGTCCCAAACACGTGACAAGATATTGCTTGAAACGTCAGCCACTAAAGGCTTGCTTACCTTAGGTACTTGTTGGAACTCAACACCACCAACTGTCTCATTCGAGCAAATATGCACGTAAGCAGCATCATCAGATAACTGCCAGTCTTTTTGATCAGGGATATTTGTAAAACCATTACTAGCACTCGAGGCAGCAATGTGCGCTTGACCATACTTAGCCGCCTCTTTGGCTGATTTCTCAGTCCAAATACCAGTCACAATGAAATCAGCCTTGGGGCCATTTTTAGCCAAGGGCATTAAGTTCATTGGGATAGCTGCGTTCTCACCAATAGCCCCGCCTTGCAGAAACAAAACGGCATAACTATCAGGAATATTCATGAGTTCACGAAGGTCTGCAATCGCTTCTTCGTAACAAGCCATGAATGGTTTGCCACGATGACTGACTTCCATCACCCCCATGCCCAAACCATTCCAGTTGAGCATTTCAGCAGCAGCCTGTTTTAAAACTTCCTCAGGAAGAGTTGCGGGACCTGGGGCGAAGTTAAAAACACGGCGATCAAACATTCGTCGGCTCCCCGCCCTCATTTCCTTGATCTTCTTGACCGTCTATCACCTCATCAACACCATCGTCACCCTCATCATCATCGCTCTCAGCAATACGCTGCAAGCCAGACAATTCAGTACCTTCATCAACGTTGATCAAAGTAACACCTTGTGTCGCACGACCCATCTCACGAATCTCAGCCACACGAGTACGAACCAAAATACCGCCAGTTGTAATTAACATGATTTGATCTTGTTCAGAGACAAGAACAGCAGCCACCACCTTGCCATTACGCTCAGATGTCTGGATTGCAATCATGCCCTTCGTACCACGTCCGTGACGCGTGTATTCAGAAATTGGCGTGCGCTTACCGTAACCATTAGCAGTAGCAGTTAGAACGCTGCTTGGCAATGGTGCGCCGTTTTCATCAACCGCATTCGTTTGACCTTCAATTTCTGCAGGAGCCACCAACATCGCAATCACTTCATGTGATGCATCAAGGTTCATACCGCGTACACCACGTGCTGTACGACCCATCGGGCGCACATCATTCTCATCAAAACGAACTGCTTTACCCGCATCAGAGAACAACATCACATCATGGCGTCCATCAGTAATAGCAGCGCCCACCAAGTGATCACCCTCATCTAGGTCCACAGCAATAATGCCGGCCTTACGTGGGTTTGAGAAATCAGATAAACGTGACTTCTTCACCACACCTTTGCGTGTTGACATGAATACATATTTGTCATCTTCGTAGGCTTTGATTGGCAGAATCACAGTGATCTTCTCACCTTCAACCAACGGGAAAATATTCACAATTGGCTTACCGCGTGAGGCACGACCACCTTGCGGCACTTCCCACACCTTCAACCAATACATACGACCACGATCAGAGAAGCAAAGAATCGTGTCATGTGTGTTGGCTACGAATAATGTTTCAATCCAGTCTTCATCTTTGGTAGCAGTTGCTTGCTTGCCTCGTCCACCACGTTTTTGCGCACGGTACTCAGACAATGGCTGACTCTTCATGTAACCACCATGAGACAAGGTCACCACCAAATCTTGTGGCGTGATCAAGTCTTCAGTGAACAACTCAGTAGCGTTCATCTCAATGCGTGAGCGACGGCCCGTGTCGTTACCTGCCTGACCGAATTCAGCTTGAACAGCTTGCAACTCTTCTTTGATGATGACGGTAATACGCTCTGGTTTTGCCAAGATATCTAACAAGTTAGCAATCTCGAGCATCACTTCTTTGTACTCACCAACAATCTTGTCTTGCTCAAGACCTGTTAAGCGTTGTAAACGCATTTGCAAGATCTCTTGTGCCTGACCTTCAGACAAGCGATAGAGACCATCAGCCTGCATACCAGCAGCAGGATCTAAATCTTCAGGGCGGAATGAATTGCGTCCACCAGGAGCATCTTTCTCTGCACGAGAAAGCATCTCACGCACCACTTCAGAATCCCATGACTTCAAGAGAAGTTCACGTTTAGCATCTGGTGGGGTTGGTGCAGCTTTAATAATTTTGATGAATTCATCAATGTTTGCTAGCGCCACAGCCAAACCTTCTAATACGTGACCACGGTCACGAGCCTTACGAAGTTCAAAAACTGTGCGACGAGTAACCACTTCTCTACGATGAGATAAGAAGCACTCCAACATTTGTTTTAGGTTGAGCAAGCGTGGTTGGTTATCTACCAATGCCACCATATTCATACCGAAGGTGTCTTGCAATTGCGTGAACTTATACAAGTTGTTCAGCACCACTTCAGGCACTTCACCACGTTTAAGCTCAATCACCACGCGCATGCCGGATTTATCAGATTCATCACGAATATCTGAAATACCCTCTACTTTTTTCTCGGTGATCAGTTCAGCAATACGCTCAAGCAATGTTTTCTTGTTAACTTGGTACGGCAACTCATCAACAATGATCGCCTGACGTGAGCCACGATCCATGTCCTCAAAATGAGTCTTAGCACGCATCACCACACGACCACGACCCGTGCGGTAACCATCCTTAACGCCCTGAATGCCGTAAATAATGCCGGCTGTTGGGAAGTCTGGCGCAGGAATGATTTCCATCAAGTCATCAATCGTGCACTCTGGATTACTCAATAAATGCAAACAGGCAGAAACAACCTCATCTAGATTGTGTGGCGGAATATTCGTCGCCATACCCACAGCAATGCCTGAAGATCCATTGATGAGCAGATTTGGAATCTTTGCAGGAAGAATCAAGGGCTCTTTTTCACTACCGTCGTAGTTAGGGCCAAAATCAACTGTTTCTTTATCTAAGTCATCCAACAACTGATGCGCAATTTTCGCTAGACGGATTTCCGTGTAACGCATCGCAGCAGCGTTGTCACCGTCTACAGAACCGAAGTTACCTTGACCATCAACTAGCATATAGCGCAAGGAGAAGTCCTGGGCCATACGAACAATCGTGTCATAAACAGCTGAGTCACCGTGCGGGTGATATTTACCGATCACGTCACCGACAATACGAGCCGACTTCTTGTAAGCCCTATTCCAGTCGTTATTTAACTCATGCATCGCGAACAAAACTCGGCGATGAACTGGCTTCAAACCATCTCTCACATCTGGCAAGGCACGACCCACGATCACGCTCATGGCGTAATCGAGATAGGAGCGACGCATCTCGTCTTCTAGTGATATTGGGAGTGTCTCTTTTGCGGCGTTATTTTGTGTAATTTCCATGTCGCGATTTTATCACTCAGACTGCCCCAAAAAGGTATTTATGGGATTTAAAGTGCTAAACTAATGACTATCCAAATTGGATCAGCCTCCACACAGAAAATTAGAGGGAAAAAAGATGAAAAAATTGCTGCAATTAATCGTTATTGCTGGTGTTGCCATCAGCTCAAGCGCATTCGCACAAAAAGCAAATGACAACTGGGTAAATAGCACAGGTATCGTTTGGAAAAACGGCACAAACGAATTGTGTTGGCGTAATGCTAACTGGACTCCAGCGACAGCTGCTCCAGGTTGTGACGGTGCTATCGCTGCAGGTGGCTCAGTAGCCCCAGTAAGCTCAAAAGTTACATTGAACGCTGATGCATTATTTGACTTCGATAAATCAGTACTAAAGCCAGCTGCAAAAGCCAGCTTGGATAGCTTGGTTGGTCAAGTTAAAAATTTGACACTTGAAGTGATCATTGCTGTGGGTCATACAGACTCAATCGGCACAGACGCTTACAACCAAAAATTGTCAGTGCGCCGCGCTCAATCAGTTAAAAAGTACCTAGTTAGCAAAGGCATTGAAGCTAACCGCGTATACGTAGAAGGTAAAGGCGAGTCACAACCAGTTGCTGACAACAAGACTAAAGAAGGTCGCGCTAAAAACCGTCGCGTTGAGATTGAAGCGATTGGTACACGTAAGAACTAATACTTAATTAGTTAGTTCTAACTAGTTTCTAGTTAGATACATCTAAAAGCCCGGTTCCACCGGGCTTTTTTATTGCATTTGTGCGCACAAGCACGGGCTTGATTAGAATAGAGCCATGAACGCAGACCAAACAGAAATCGATAAATTCAGCGCCCTTGCTCACCGCTGGTGGGATCCAAGCAGTGAGTTCAAGCCTCTACACGCGATTAACCCACTCAGACTAGCCTGGATACAAGAACATGTGTCCATTTCCGGCAAGAAAGTTCTTGACGTCGGTTGTGGTGGTGGGATTTTGGCTGAATCAATGGCTGTTGCTGGCGCCCAAGCCAAAGGAATTGATTTATCTGAAAAAGCTCTCAAAGTAGCAGATTTACACAGTCTAGAGAGTGGTGTTCAAGTTCAGTATGAATACATCAGCGCCGAAGACTTAGCTAAAAAAGAAGCTGGTCAATACGATGTTGTGACCTGCATGGAGATGCTTGAGCATGTTCCAGACCCGTTAAGCATCATTAAATCCTGCGCAACCTTGGTAAAGCCTGGTGGCAAGGTGTTTTTTAGCACCTTAAACCGCAATCCAAAATCTTATTTATTCGCCATCATTGGCGCCGAGTATCTCCTGCGCATCCTGCCAAAAGGAACTCACGACTATAAGAAGTTCATTAAACCTTCAGAACTCAATGAATTTATTCGTGAAGCGGGCCTAGAACTCAATGAATTAATAGGTTTGAGCTACAACCCCATTACCGAGGTCTACTCATTAGGTCGTGACACTGATGTTAATTACTTGATGGCGACCACTAAAAAGTAATCTATGACTTCACTATACAAAGGTGTTTTCTTTGACTTAGATGGCACCTTAGCAGATACAGCACCAGACCTAGTAGCAGCGGCCAATCTCTTGCGAGTTGCTAGAGGACTATCTCCATTGCCTTATGAAGTCTTGCGCCCAACAGCCTCAGCTGGGGCACGCGGATTAATCCAAGGCGCATTTGGTTACGACAATCAGCATCCTCAATTTGAAGAGCTGCGTGATGAATTTTTAGCCAACTACGAAAAGAATATCTGCGTACACAGCAAATTATTTGATGGCATGGATGACTTGCTACTAGACCTAGAAAAAAGTCTGATTGTCTGGGGGATTGTGACCAATAAGATTGAGCGCTTCACACACCCTCTCCTAAAAATAATGGGGCTTCATCAGCGCAGTACGGCTATTGTAGGTGGCGACACAACACCTTACTCAAAACCTCATCCAGCACCGATTCTGAAAGCTGCAGAAATTTGTAACATCAACCCTAGCGACTGCTTGTATGTGGGTGACGACCTCAGAGATATCGAAGCAGGTCGTGCAGCAGGTATGAAAACGGTTGCCGCTGCATATGGCTATTGTGGTTGCGATGAGCCAGTGAATGCTTGGGGAGCTGACTACATCATTCATCATCCATCTGAGCTTCGCTCTATTGTCTTTGGCTCTTGAGTCAAAAACCTCATGAAATCTTCTCTTGCTGCTGATATCTCAGATCGCCATCAGTTTGATATGGTGATTGATGTTCGCACGCCTGATGAGTTTGCAGAGGATCACATTCCGGGTGCAGTGAACTATCCAGTCCTATCAAATGAAGAGCGTATTTTGGTGGGTACCATGTACAAACAAGAGTCACCCTTTGAAGCCAAGAAAATAGGCGCCGCTCTCATTGCCAAAAGAATTGCTCATTACATCGAAAATGATTTTATTGATAAGCCTAAGAACTGGAACCCATTGATCTATTGTTGGCGCGGCGGCAAACGCAGCGGCTCCATGACTCATATCCTCAGACAAATTGGCTGGAACGCTCAAATCTTAGATGGCGGCTATAAGTCATACCGCAGGCAAGTTGTTAGCCAGTTAAATAACCTTCCCAAAAAATTTAACTATGTAGTGATTACTGGTCAAACTGGTAGCGCCAAAAGCCGCATCCTTGAACAACTGAGTGTGCTGGGCGCACAAGTTCTCGACTTGGAAGCAATTGCTGTACATAAAGGATCGGTGCTTGG
>CAYFKY010000022.1:0-4989 GCA_964343915.1 uncultured Polynucleobacter sp.
AAGAAGTGAAGGTGAAGGTGGGCGATGCGATTTCTGAAGGCGATGTAGTCATTCTTCTGAGTGAATCAGGCGCAAGTGCATCTGCTGCAGCTCCTGTTACTAAAGCCCCAACACCAAGTTCAGCGCCAGCCGTATCAACAGCATCAGCAGCGCCTGCACCAGTATCAACACCAGCAGCGCCTCGCACAGAAGCATCCCCTGTAGGAGGTGGCATTAGTCATGCCAGCCCATCGGTGCGTAAATATGCGCGAGAGTTAGGCGTGGATGTTGCCAAGGTGAATGGTTCTGGACCTAAGGGTCGCATCACGCAAGAAGATGTGCAGGCTTATGTCAAAAACATCATGACTGGTCAAGCAGCATCTCCAGCAGGAGCTCCTGTGTCCGCTGGTGGTGGATTGAATTTACTTCCATGGCCCAAAATTGATTTCAGCAAATTTGGTGAAACTGAAACCAAACCTTTATCAAGAATCCAAAAACTATCAGCCGCAAATCTATCTCGTAACTGGGTGATGATTCCAGCGGTGACTTATCACGAGGATGCAGACATCACTGATTTGGAAGCTTTCCGTGTGATGACCAATAAAGATAATGAAAAGCAGGGTGTGAAGGTCACGATGTTAGCGTTCTTGATCAAAGCTGCTGTAAATGCCTTGAAGAAATATCCAGAGTTCAATAGTTCTTTGGATGGCGATAACTTGGTCATGAAAAAGTATTTCCACATTGCCTTTGCCGCAGATACACCCAATGGTCTCGTGGTACCAGTAGTTAGAAATGCTGATAAAAAAGGCATCTTTGAAATTGCCAAAGAAACAGGGGAGTTGGCTAAGTTAGCTCGTGAAGGCAAGCTCAAGCCTGATCAAATGCAAGGGGCTTCATTCACGATATCCTCTTTGGGCGGTATTGGTGGCACTTACTTTGCACCGATCATCAACGCCCCTGAAGTGGCGATTCTGGGAGTGAATAAGGCGAGCATGAAGCCGGTGTGGGATGGTAAGCAGTTTGTGCCAAAACTCATTTGTCCGCTTTCATTGACTGCAGATCATCGTGTGATTGATGGTGCATTAGCAACCAGGTTCAACGTGTATTTGGCTGAACTGTTGGCTGATTTCCGTCGTGTTGTTCTTTAAGGAAAATTGATATGTCTACGATAGAAATCAAAGTTCCTGATATTGGTGATTTTCATGATGTGCCTGTCATTGAAGTATTGATGAAGGTGGGTGATCGTGTTGAAAAAGAGCAGTCATTGCTGACTTTAGAGTCTGATAAGGCAACCATGGAGGTGCCGAGTGATCAGAGTGGTGAAATCAAAAGCGTGACTGTTAAAGTCGGTGACAAAGTGAGCCAGGGTATGGTGATTGCCACGATTGAAGTTTCTGCGACTGCTCCAGCACCTAAAACAACTGCACCAACACCCACACCAACACCAACACCTGCAGCAGTTACACCTGCCCCTATCGCTGGGTCGTATAGCGGCACAGTTGATCATGAGTGCGAGATGCTTGTTCTAGGTGCTGGACCTGGTGGTTATAGTGCCGCTTTCAGAAGTGCTGATTTAGGCATGAACACCATCATCGTTGAACGATACGCCACTTTGGGTGGGGTTTGTTTGAATGTGGGTTGTATTCCATCAAAGGCTTTGTTGCACACTGCCGCCATCATGGATGAAGTGAAGGCCATGGCGGCACATGGCATTACCTATGCTGAGCCTAAAGTTGAAATCGATCGTTTACGTTCATACAAAGAGAGCGTGATTGGTAAATTGACGGGTGGTTTAGCTGGCATGGCCAAAGCTCGTAAAGTCAAAACGGTGCGTGGTATTGGTAAGTTTTTAGATGCTCACCACGTCGAAGTCGATTTAACCGAAGGGACCGGTAAGAACGCCACAGGTAAAAAAGAGGTAATTCGTTTTCAAAAAGCCATCATTGCAGCCGGTAGCCAAGCAGTGATGTTGCCTTTCTTGCCGAAAGACCCGCGCATTGTGGATAGCACTGGCGCACTCAAATTAGAAAAAGTACCTAAGCGCATGTTGGTGATTGGTGGCGGCATCATTGGTTTGGAAATGGCCACTGTCTACAGCACCTTAGGTAGCAAGATTGATATTGCTGAAATGATGGATGGCTTAATGGCAGGTGCTGACCGAGACTTGGAAAAAGTTTGGGAAAAAGTAAATGCCCCTCGTTTTGACAAAATTTTGTTAAAAACGCGCGCCACAAAAGCCGAGGCAAAGCCAGATGGTATTCATGTCACATTTGAAGGTGATCAAGCTCCAAGTGATCCTCAGGTTTATGACTTGGTATTGGTGGCGGTGGGTCGAACGCCTAATGGTAAAAAACTGGATGCAGATAAAGCGGGTGTAGTTGTTGATGAACGTGGATTCATACCAGTTGATGCTCAGTTAAGAACCAACGTTACAAATATCTTTGCCATTGGCGATATTGTTGGTCAGCCTATGTTGGCGCATAAAGCAGTGCATGAGGCGCATGTGGCTGCTGAAGTGGCAGCTGGTCAGAAATCATATTTTGATGCCAAGCAAATTCCATCAGTGGCCTACACTGATCCGGAAGTGGCCTGGGCTGGTTTAACCGAGGAGCAATGTAAGGCAAAAAATATTGCCTATGAAAAAGGCCTGTTCCCATGGGCTGCTAGTGGTCGAGCTATTGCAAATGGTCGTGATGAAGGTTTTACAAAGTTGTTCTTTGATAAAGAAACGCATCGCATCATTGGTGGCGGTATTGTGGGAACCCATGCTGGCGATTTGATTGGTGAGGTTTGCTTGGCTATTGAAATGGGTGCTGATGCTGTGGATATTGGTAAAACAATTCATCCGCATCCAACCTTAGGCGAATCGATTGGTATGGCTGCTGAAGTAGCTCATGGTAGCTGTACTGACTTGCCGCCCCAAAAAAAGAAATAGCGGAATCAGAAATAACAAACCACAAATAACAAAATCATAAGAGTACATTTTTGGAGATAAAAAAACCCCCGCACGAGGCGGGGGTTAAAAGGTACTTGTAGATTAGATCTAACTGGGTACCGAGGAGACAACTTTTACTACAACAATTCTTTACAAGCCACACTATGATTGATGTGGCTTTCTATTTCCTTACTTCTTACCGCGAGCAGCTTTAACAGCTGTGTTAGCAGCAGCATTGAAGTTGTTTTGAGCTAGGTCTACAGCTTGCTTGATTGACTTTTGAGTAGTCTCATAAGCATTGTTAGCAGCAGCCATTGCTTGTTTGATCGCTTGAACAGCAGCGTCTGAACCAGCAGGTGCATTCTTAGACAACTCTTCAACCAAACCGTTCAAGTCTGTATTGCTTTTCTTCAATTGAGACTCAGCAACAGTAGTGAATGTTGATTGAGTTTCGTTAGCGATGTTGTACAAATGACGGCTGTAAGACATGATCTTTTCAGCTAAAGGCTGAACCATACCTGCTTGCATAGCCATTAATTGTTGTGCATCACGTACTGAAAGAGCTTGTTTAGCGTTTTGAACGTTTTCGTTCATTGCTGTTTTAGCAACTGCCATGTTCAATTCAACTAATTTCTCAACGCCTTCGAAAGCCTTGTTAGTCAAATTTAACAATGTTTCTAAGTTAGCTTTGTTAGCTGCTGCGATTTGTTCTGGTGTTAATGTCATTTGATTCTCCATATAGTTAAGTAGGGGGTCAACACAAAAATGTTGCACTGCACAAATGTAAGTATAGGGGTTAAATAGGCTAAGTCAAGCCCACATTGTGAAAAAAAGGCAAAATCAGGGGGTGAAAGCCTACTATACCGACCATTTTGTCCTTCCTTTGCCCCCAGGACACCGTTTTCCGATGGAAAAGTACCGACTTTTAAGGAATTTGGTCGCTAATAATCCTGACATTGAGTTAGTGGAGCCGGCAGCAGCCACCAATGAGGACTTATTAAGAGCTCATGATGTTGAGTACATAGTGGCGGTGACCCAAGGCAAATTAACTGATGCACAGATCAGAGAAATCGGATTTCCTTGGACTGAGGCGATGGTGGAGAGGTCAAGAAGGTCAGCCGGGGCAACTATTGCTGCCTGCTTATCTGCACTTAAAGAGGGGGTATCGGTGAATTTGGCAGGTGGGACGCATCACGCCTATGCCGATAAAGGAAGTGGTTTTTGTGTATTCAATGATGCTGCTGTGGCAGCTCGTTACGTCCAAGCTTTGCAACCAACACGTGTAGCGGTGATTGATTTAGATGTGCATCAAGGCAATGGTACGGCTGCTATCTTAGGAAGAGATTCATCCTGTTTTACTTTGTCTTTGCATGGCGAGAAAAATTTCCCATTCAGGAAAGAAGATAGTCATTTAGATATAGGCTTGCCTGATGGTTGTGGGGATGACGAATATCTAAAAATATTGCAGCAAGCTTTGATCGAACTGGAGCGCCGTTTTACACCCGAGTTGATTATTTATTTAGCTGGGGCTGACCCACATGAGGGAGATCGATTGGGGCGCTTAAAGCTCACAATGCATGGCATGGCAGAAAGAGATCGATTGGTATTGGGTTTTGCAAGGGAGCTTCGCTGTCCGATTGCCATTGCTATGGCTGGCGGTTATGGGCGCAATATTCAAACCACAGTAGATGTGCATCATCAGACCATACAATTAGCGCTTCAATATCACCAGCAAATAAACCCGAAGGTTTCTCAATGACAGCACATCCATGGATACATCGACTCGCGCCGTGGATTGCACCAATCTTTGTGTTCTTGTGGAGCACAGGTTTCATCATTGCGCGCTACAGCATGCCTTACGCAGAGCCCATGACAATTATTTTTATACGCTTTGGCTCTGTGGTTCTGTGTATGTTGCCAGTTGTGATGATTTGGAAAGCACCTTGGCCTAATCGGTCGCAAATCATTCATATAGCTATTGCAGGGGCTTTGTTGCAGGCTGGATATGTCGGAGGTGTGTGGGCTGCTGTGAAAGAAGGCATGTCGGCGGGTCTAACAGCTTTGATTGTTGGTCT
>CAYFKY010000022.1:5089-12143 GCA_964343915.1 uncultured Polynucleobacter sp.
CATTCATGCCTTATCATGGCGGTACTTAAAAATTTATCAAATATTAGTAACTAGGCATTTTTGAAAAGACGCATGAACTTACGATTCAAACTATTACAAGCTATTTTTGTTGGTTTTGTGGCAGCAACATTGACTGTGTCCTCTTCTGATCTATGGGCGCAAAACGCTACATCCACTAAGAAAACAGCCAATGCTAAAAAGTCTCAAAATACCAAACCTAAAAAGGTCAGAGCCACTACAACACGTACTAAATCAGATGCGGCTGAAGAAAGAAGACCATCTTTTGCTGCGGCCATGGGATTAAGAGGAAAGCATGATGACCTTAATCTTAAATCCAGTGTTGCCTTGATCATTGATCGACAAACACATGAAGTGCTCTTTGAAAAGAATTCTCATGCAGCATTACCGATTGCCTCGATCACTAAATTGATGACATCATTGGTTGTATTGGATGCGCAATTGCCATTTGATGAGCAAATTGTGATTCATCAAGATGATGTGAATGCCTATCCGGGAAGAACTAGATCGCGAGTTACTGAAGGTGCTCGCATGACACGTGAGCAAGCTTTAATACTTGCATTAATGTCTTCAGAGAACAGAGCAGCCCATGCTTTGGGTAGAAATTACCCAGGTGGTATTCCTGCTTTTGTGGATGCCATGAACGCCAAAGCCAGACTCTTGGGCATGACTCAATCAAAGTTTTCTGATCCTACAGGTCTATCTAGTGATAATGTTTCTAGCCCTGAAGATTTAACTAGGTTGGTAGAAGCTGCCTACCAACACAAGAGCTTGCGCGAGTTTTCAACTAAGCCAGATTACAACATCATGATTGGTAAGCGTGAACAAAAGTTCATTAATACCAATCGTCTTGTGCGAGCCAGTGATATGGATATCGGTTTGCAAAAAACTGGTTATATCTCTGCAGCAGGACGTTGTTTGGTGATGCAAGCAAAAGTAGTTGGCAGAGACGTTGTGATGGTGTTTTTGGACTCTGTTGGTGCACAGTCTCGTTTTGCAGATGCTGTGCGTGTGAGACAGTGGTTAGAAGCTAACCCAACGCCACAACCTTTGCGTCGACTCTAAATTATCTAGCGATATTATTTAGTGGCAGTGGGCTTATAGCCCAAGCTCTTAGATATCTGTAAAGCAGTATCTTTGAGCGACTTGAGCCATTCTTCCTGCATCCGCTCCGTGGGAGCGGATAACGATAAGCCTGCAACCAACTTACCGCTGTCATCTAAGATGGCGGCCGCCATACAGCTCACGCCAACTTCTAGTTCTTCATCATCTCTGGCGTGACCAACACTCTTGACCAGTTCTAGTTCTTTTTCAAGTTGTGCAAGATCATGAATGCTATTTTGTGTGTGACCTTGTAAGCCGGTTTTGCTGACATAGGCTTTTAATTTGGCAGCCTCATCATCGGCTAAGAATAATTTGCCCACAGATGTCAGGTGAAGTGGGGCGCGACCACCGATGGCGCGCACAACTTGCATACCAGAGCGCTCACTGTAGGCGCGATCGATATAAACGATTTCATCACCTTGTCGAACTGACAAGTTGACAGTTTGACCGGTGAGTTTGTGTAAGGCACGCATAGGCAATTGCGCCGCATCTCTCACAGACAGGCGAGCCTTTACTAAATTACCTAGCTCTAATAGTTTGAGTCCTAAGCGATACGTGCCGCTGTCTGCTCTCTCGACCAAGCGGCAGGCAACCATGTCATTCAAAATGCGGTGTGCTGTAGAGGGGTGTAGTTCCGTGAGTTCTGAGAGTTTTTTGAGGCTTTCAGGTTCATCGCTTTGGGCGAGTGCATCCAAGAGACTCATCATGCGGTCTAAGACTTGGATGGCGGTTCTACTAGTCATGTCTGCATTTTAGCCACAAATTGGCCAAATTGCACATTGTGAAAGATTTCGTTAAAACTCAGTTTTTGAGAGCCTTGGCGCACTCAGAAATAAGTGCTGGACCCTTATAAATCAAGCCACTATAGAGTTGAACGAGGCTAGCTCCTGCACTGATCTTATCTTTGGCATCTTGACCATCGAGAATGCCTCCCACGCCAATAATAGGTACGGCGCCGCCCAGGGTTTTAGCCAAGGCTTGAATAACTTGATCGGAGGCATGCTTTACTGGAGCGCCAGATAAGCCACCCGTTTCTTGACCATGTTCTAAGTGACTCACGGCATCACGAGCAATGGTGGTGTTGGTCGCAATCACGGCATTAATTTGATATTTAATGAGTAGTTCAGCAATTTTCTCAATTTGCTCATGATCCAAATCTGGGGCAATTTTCAAAAAGAGTGGAACTTCTTTTTTATGCTGATCACTTAATTTGGTCTTTTCTAAAGCAATCGCACCTAAGAGAGCATCTAATTCATCACCGCCTTGAAGTTGTCTTAAGTTTTTTGTGTTTGGTGAAGAGATATTCACAGTAATGTAAGAGGCGATGTCATAGACTTTTTGCATGCAGTGCAAATAATCACTGGCAGCCGATTCAATTGGTGTTGAAGCATTTTTACCAATGTTTAAACCAAGGATGCCGCCTGATTGCCAAAAAGTAGAGTTCTTTACTCGAGCAACACATGCATCGACACCATCATTGTTAAAGCCCATGCGATTGATCAGCGCATTCGCCTGAGGTAGTCGAAACATTCTCGGTTGAGGATTGCCTGGTTGTGCTTTGGGAGTTACCGTGCCAATTTCAATAAAGCCAAAGCCTAAGTTGGCTAGCGCATCAATGTGTTTGCCGTCTTTATCTAATCCTGCTGCTAAGCCAACAGGATTGGGTAGTTTTAGACCGCAAAAAATTCTTTCATCGCGGGGAATTGATTCATGGGCTAGAAATCCTAGGCCAAGTGCATGAACTTTATCGAGTGAGTTAAGTGTGAAGTTATGCGCACGCTCTGCATCCATGGCGAATAGCCATGGTTTGATAAAAGGATAAAGATTCATGAATTGTTTAATTATTGACTAAATGATTTAACTGCCAGTGGTCATCGACCAATATTTCTAAGGGCTCAAATTGAGCCTTGTATGCCATTTTAGGGCTTTCTTTAATTAGGTAACCTAAATATAGGTAAGGCAGATTTAATTTTTTAGCTTGCTCTAGTTGCCACATGATGCAGTAGGTGCCATAACTGGCATTTTCTACACTGGTGTCAAAGAATGTATAAACAGAGGACAGGCCATCTTGAATGATGTCGATGATGCTGACCATTCTCAGTTTTCCTGGTTCTGGATCGTTCGGACCATCTCTGAATTCAACCAGGCGCGTATTCACTTTGCTCTGCAAAAGAAATTGCTGATATTGATCTTTGTCGTCACTATCCATGCCGCCACCTGCGTGACGATCTTTTTGGTAGGACATGTATAAATCGTAGTGCTCCTGAAAGTAAGCCAGATGACCTACTTTTGCCTGAAGTCCTTGATGCTTTTTGAGAGCTCTTTTTTGATAACGTTTTGCCGCAAACTTTTGGATATCAACTCTGCAGGCAGTACAGGCTTTGCAACCATCGCAATAGGGGCGATAGGTGTACATCCCGCTGCGACGAAAACCACTTGATACCAATTCACCATATAGGTCGGCATTAATTAGATGAGCAGGCGTTGCCACTTGAGATCTGGCTAGCTTGTCACTTAAATAGCTACAAGGGTAGGGTGCCGTTGCGTAGAACTGCAGGGTTGTAAAGGGAAGTTCTTTTAGCTTGCTCATGAAGTGTTGGTTAGCCAGTGGCTTAAAACACTCTTATTAAAACTCCAAATGGGATTCTTTGCAGAACATTTTTTCTCTAAATGATTCAAAAAATCTTCACGCGGTATGGGTTTTCCGCCAAGTGAGGTGAGGTGCTCTGTTTCTTGTTGGCAGTCAATCATTTCTATGTCTTGGGCAATCGCCCAAGCACAAAGGCTGGCTAGTGCGTATTTGGACGCATTAGTTCTCTTGGAAAACATCGATTCACCGAACACCATTTGACCTAGGTTGACGCAATAAAGACCGCCAACTCGTTGACCTTGATAGAAAGTTTCTACGCTATGAGCCAATCCTTGAGCATGTAATTCGCCATAAGCATGCATGATGGCATGTGTGATCCAAGTGCCATTTTGTCCCATTCTGGGTTGTGTTGCACAAGACAGGATGGTTTCATGAAAATTGTGATCAACTCTGATGTCCCATGATTGGTCCATCAAAATACTTTTAATATCTTTTTTGAAATTTTTACTTATTTTGAATTCTTTTGGTTTTAAAACCATTCTGGGGTTGGGAGACCACCACAAAATTGGTTGACCATCTGAGTACCATGGAAAGATGCCATGTTGATACGCTTTGAGTAATTGTGCAGAAGTGATTTGCTCGCTGATCGCCAATAAGCCAGGAACTTCTGGGTCTGGATCAGCGTGAGTTCTTGGTGATGGAAAGTCATCTTCGGGTGTTAACCAAGGAAGACTCATGAGTGACGATACTTTCTATCAATGCGTTCATCGTAGGGAATGTCGGCTAGGTGCGTGACAACGTCATCACCTAGTTTGCCATCAGCCCGATCTTTGAAGAACCACTCCAAGGTTCTTTTAACAGTAGGGAAGGCAATCTCATCCCAAGGTATTTCTGATTCTGAAAATAATGCTACTTCTAAACTTTCAACTCCAGCACTAAACACGGGCTCATTGAGTTTGGCGATGTAAAACATGTGTACTTGTTGGACATGTGTGACATTGAGTAAAGAGAAAAGTGCACCTGTGGTGACTTCTGCACCTGCTTCTTCAAGGGTTTCTCGGGCTGCGCCAGCTTGTGTTGGTTCGCCAACTTCCAAAAATCCAGCGGGTAAAGTCCAAAATCCTAGGCGTGGATGGATGGCTCGTTTACAAAGAAGTACTTTATCTTCCCAAACTGGAATGGTGCCCACCACATTGCGTGGATTCTCATAATGAATCGTGTCGCAGCTGTCACAGACATGACGCTCACGGGTGTCATCTGAGGGTATTTTGACCGTTAATTTGCCGGCACATTTTGAACAAAATTTCATGGCTGATCCTTATTGTTCAATTTTAATAATGCCGCGCAGTGCATTGGTAAAAATAATTTCATCTGCCTGCAAAACATCATCAGGTGTTATGTCTGTTTCTTTGGCACCCCAGGACGTATCTTTGAGTAAAAGATTTCGCATGACTCCTGGCAGGCATCCTGAAGAGCATGGTGGAGTGAGCCACTGACCATTTTTCTTAATAAAAATATTAGATCTGCCACCTTCAGTGACATATCCAAGTTCATTGGTGAATAAAGCATCAAACGAACCTAGTTCTTCGGCTTTCATCCACGCTTGATCGTAGATTTTGCGGCGTGTTACTTTGTGTTGCAGTAGTTGATCTGAAGATTGCATCACAGTATTTTCAGACAAAATATCTTTTGCCCACAATAGGCGTACATTGGGTTTCAGTGGAGTAATGGGTGCTGCCTTAAGGCTAATTTCACCATGGGCAGACAAGTCTATGCGCAAACGATAGATCAGTGATGGATCGAGCGTTAAACATAAATCGTCAACATTTCTAAAGAGCAAATTGTTATTGAATGGAATATTTAAGTGCTGAGCTGACTTTTCCAATCGCGCCATGTGCAACTCGAGATGGGTCGCTTTAGCATTTTCAATGCGTACTGTTTCAAATAAACCTATTGGCTCATCCTCTTTTGATAAAGAGTATAAGAATGCGGCTTTCGTTTGGCATTCATGCCACTCATCAGCAGCATCAGAATCAATTGTGATGCCACCACCAACTCCCATGGTGAAAGATTGGTCTTGATTGACTTCGAGTGTTCTGATCACCACACTCATGCCCAAATCACCTAATGCTTGGTCTGATTTACTAGGATCAAACCAGGCAATAGCCCCGCAATATAAACCTCTTGGCGAATCCTCAAGGTCTTGAATAATTTCCATGGTTCTCTTTTTGGGTGCGCCGGTGACTGAGCCGCATGGAAATATGGCGCTGAGTAATTCTTTGATACTTAAATCACTTTTACACGTCGAGCTAATGGTTGATGTCATTTGTAATACATCACCATGTTGATTCACTTCAAACAGTTCCGGTACTTTGACAGAGCCAGGGATGGATATTTTTCCTAAGTCATTTCTGAGTAAATCAACAATCATTAGATTCTCAGCGCGATTCTTAGAGTCATTTTTTAATTCATCGGAACTGACTTCACCAACCTTGGCAGTGCCTTTCATTGGTTTGGTGGTTAGCACGGAGCCTTTTTTCTGCAAGAACCATTCGGGTGAACATGACAGAATCCATCCATGAGCACTCTCTATGTAGGCGCCATAAGGACCAGGTTGTTTTTTGCGAAGAGCCTCATAAGCCAAGAGAGGAGAGCCCTCTAATTGTCCATGGATGCGGTAGGTGTGATTGACTTGATAGGTGTCACCACTTTCAATCAGACTCTTAATTTGTTGAATTGATTTTTCAAACGCTTGACTGTTTGTGCTTGATTGACAGTTTTGTACTTTAGGGCTTTTAGTAGCAGATGAATTTTGTTGAGTTAACCATTCTTGTACTTGAGCGCTAGTTAACTTTTCTACCGAGTTAAATACCCATGCCTGTACCCACGGTGTGGCTGAGATCTTGGGCTTAATACCTATCAGATGTTCGCCTAATTCATAGCTAAAGCAAGCGACAACATATTTCTTTTGACGCAGCGCCGACTCAATTTGCGTTAATGCAGTATCAAGCCCATGCGCATCATGGGCAGTAATAGTTTCTACAGGTTTTTGATAGAGTCGACTTGTGGGGTTTGGTGCTTGACTATGAGCATCATCTAGCAAGATGGTGCAGGATGAATGCTCATTGCCAGACATGTGTTTTATTTACCAACCACTGCAGCGCTATGGATGATGATAGGGGTTGCAGGTACGTCTGCAAAAGGACCTTTGCGAGTGGTATCGACCAACTTGATCTTATCGATGGTTTCTGTACCTTTGATCACCATGCCAAATACTGCATAACCATGCCCATCTGGGCGAGGGTAGTCTAGATTCTTGTTGTTGACGACGTTCACAAAAAA
>CAYFKY010000023.1:0-11769 GCA_964343915.1 uncultured Polynucleobacter sp.
GAGTTCACAGTGGAGCTATTTTTAGGTAATCGACGCACGGTAAAGCATTGGAATGCGCCCTGGGTGAGAGTCAAAGATCCAGAGTTAAACCTCGAAGCCAAAAAGCAACTCGTTGTTCTCGAAATGGGGCAAGAAGCTATTCAAATTGGTCAGTTCATTGTTGCCGATCAACGCGCTGGTTTGGCCAAGGAAATACGCAGTGCAATCAATGGGGCATTGCACTAAAATCAGTGAATGAGATCAAAACTATTCACAATTCCAGCACTTTTATTATTTATTTCAGTTTTAACGGCTTGTGGCAAAGGAGATGGTAAAGCTCCTCTGCCTCGTTTGGTCAAAGTGATTGTCCTGGGGCAGTCTTTGGACGCCAATCAATCAGGCTTAGCTAATAAAGATCCTGGGAGTCTTAATTTTGATGCCAGTGGCAAAGTTACTGAGGTATTGGCTAAGCGTGGCGACCGTGTACAAGCGGGGCAATCTCTCGCCAGATTGATGCCTAATAGTATTTCTTCTGACTCGGCAGTCTTGATTAGCTACAAGGCTGCTAAGGCAGAGTTGCAATCAGCAGAAGCTGACTTTAAGCGTTATTCTGATTTAAGAACCAAGAATTTTATTTCTGCCTCAGAGTTCGATCGCCGAGTGGCTGTGATTGAAGGTGCTCGCGCCAAATATGAGCAGGCGATGGAGCAAATGGGCTTTGTGACATTACGTGCGCTTGAATCAGGCGTGTTAATAGAATTTAATCTGGCACAAGGTCAATTGGTAGGCGTCAAAGATGTCGTCGCCAAGATGAAGGTCAATGATAAATCTGCCAAGGTTGTTACAAAAAACAAACAATCGATGGTCTTGCCTGTTACTGCCATTCACAGTGATGGTGTGAGTGTTTATAAATTGATCTTGGATCAAGATTCAAAGTTGATTGGCACCATTGCAGTAGCAAAGGTAGAGTTAGGTAAGGTGGATGATGTATCAGCAGAGGTTCTTGGCGGTTTAAATGCTGGAGATATGGTGATTGCAACTGGTTGGCATGCCTTAAGTGTTGGTCAAAAGGTGCGTATTGCCATCTCAGAAAAGGCTGAGTAATGAGCCTAGGAAAATTTAATTTATCGCGATGGGCCATTGATAACGTTGCAATCACACGTTATTTGATGATTGCTCTGATGGTCTTGGGTATTGGGGCTTATTTTCAGTTAGGTCAAGACGAAGATCCGCCATTCACTTTTAGGGCTATGGTGATTAGGACCATGTGGCCAGGTGCAACAGCTGCTCAGGTAGCTGATCAAGTGACCAACAAGATTGAGCGTACGCTTCAAGAAGTTCCGAGTATCGACAAGATCAGAAGCTTCTCTCATCCAGGTGAATCAACGATTATCTTTTTTGCTAAAGATAGTACGCCTGCCAAAGATATCCCTAATCTTTTTTACACCGTTAGAAAGAAGATCGGCGACTCTAAATCAGGGTTGCCTATAGGCGTGCATGGACCTTATTTTGATGATGACTTTGGTGACACCTATGGTGTGATTTATGCCATGTCAGCCAAGGGGTACAAACCCAATGAGGTACGAGATTTCACCACCTATGTCAGACAGCGTCTTTTGCAAGTGAAAGATGTTGGCAAAGTGAACATTTATGGATTACAGGAAGAGCAGGTCTATGTTGAGCTATCTAGAAAGAAGATGGCTCAGTATTCACTATCGCCTGCCACAGTGGCGCAACAGTTGAATCAACAGAATGCCATTGAAAATGGCGGCTCTGTAGAGACACCATCTTTTTCAATGCCGATTCGAGTGGGCGGACCCTTTGAGAGTATTGCTGATATCAAAGCGATGCCGTTACGAACCCCCTCAGGTGCGTCGATACGTTTAGGTGATATCGCTGATGTGCGTAGAGATGTGATCAATCCTGCAGACAGCAAGGTGAGATTTCAGGGAGAAGAATTAGTTGCCTTGGGCATTTCTATGGCCAAGGGTGGTGACATTGTTAAATTGGGCGAAAGCTTGACTCATGCCGCCAAGCTAATTGAAAAAGATTTGCCTGCTGGCGTTACGTTGTCATTGATTCAAGATCAGCCTCAAGTGGTGGCTGGTTCGGTCAAAGAATTTTTAAGAACCTTGCTAGAGGCTTTGATTGTTGTTCTAGTGGTTAGTCTCTTGGCTTTGGGCTTGCATAAAAATCCGTGGCGCATTGATCCAAGACCGGGCTTGGTGGTTGCTATCAGTATTCCGTTAGTGATGGCTGTCACATTCTTGATCATGCATCTCTCTGGCGTGGGGCTGCATAAGATTTCACTGGGCTCATTAATCATTGCTCTTGGCTTGCTAGTGGATGATGCGATCATCGTGGTGGAGATGATGGTGCGTAAATTGGAGGAGGGTTACGACCGAGTAAAAGCTGTGACTGCCGCCTATGAGTTAACAGCGATGCCCATGTTGACAGGCACCTTGATCACAGCTGTTGGTTTCTTACCAATTGGTATTGCTAAGTCTGCTGTGGGTGAGTACACCTTTGCTATTTTTGCGGTGACTGCAGCTGCGCTGATTATTTCTTGGTTTGTTTCAGTGTTATTTGTCCCATATTTGGGATTGCTGTTATTAAAGAAGCCCAGCCATGCCACTCCAGATGGTTCACCTCATGAACATTTTGATACGCCTTTTTATCAACGCTTTAAAGTCGTTGTGGCTTGGTGTATTGATCATCATCGCAAAGCCATCATCGCCACGATAGCTAGTTTTGTTCTAGGTATTATTGGTATGAGTCAGGTGCAGCAGCAGTTTTTCCCAGACTCATCTCGCCCTGAAATTTTGGTAGATATTTTCTTGGCTGAAGGTGCTAGCTTTGAGGCCACAGAGGCTGCAGCAAAAAAAATTGAAGCAAAAATATTGGAACAAAAAGGTGTTCAGTCTGTGACGATGTGGATTGGTCATGGTGCGCCAAGATTTTTCTTGCCTCTAGATATTATTTTTCCAAGATCCAATACCTCTCAGGCAATCATCATTGCGGATTTATCAGAAAGAGATCGTCTGAACCGAGAGTTGCCAAGGTTGTTGGAAGACGTTGCTCCTGAAGCCAGATTGCGCGTCAAGCTACTACCAAATGGACCGCCTGTTAGTTACCCAGTTGAGTTCCGTGTAACGGGTGATGACCCCATTAAGTTGCGAGAAGAAGCTAATCAATTGTTAGGCGTGATGCGTTCATCTAAATTGATTTATGGTGTCAAAGACAATTGGAATGAGAATCAACCTGTTGCAAAGATCGAAGTAGATTCAGCGAAGGCGCGTGAGCTAGGTGTTCCTCCACAAGTGATTGCGCAAACTTTATCCAGCCACTTTGGTGGCGTGGTAGTGGGACAATATCGAGAGGGTGATCTATTGGCTCCGATTGTTTTGCGCCTACCAAGATCTGAACGTGATCAAGTGACCGATCTGAATGAAACGATGTTGACCACAGTTTCTGGTCAGGCTATTCCGTTAGGTAGGATTGCTCAAGTGAAAGTGGTTTGGGAGCCAGCGACTATGTGGCGTGAAAATCGTGAATACGCAATCACCGTGCAAGCTGATGTCATGCCCGGTATTCAGGGACCTACTGCCACCTCAGCGCTCTTTAAAGAATTCCAACCATTGATTGAAAAAATGCCTCCAGGTTACCGAGTAACCATTGGTGGGTCTGTGGAGGAAAGTTCGAAAGGGCAAGGTTCGATCAATGCGGGTGTACCGATCATGCTTTTCATCACCTTTACTTTATTGGTGATTCAGTTAAAGAGTTCTTCAAGAGCTTTCTTGGTTGTTTTAACTGCACCGTTAGGTATTTCTGGTGTTGCATTAACGTTATTGCTATTCAACCGTCCATTTGGTTTTGTGGCGCTTCTTGGCTTTATTGCATTACTTGGCATGATCATGCGTAATTCGGTGATTTTGATTGATCAGATTGAACAAGGTCGCGCTGCAGGTATGCCAGCGCGCGAAGCGATCATTCATGCGTGCGTGACGCGTTATCGCCCGATTATTTTGACGGCAGCAGCAGCGGTACTTGCCATGATTCCACTCTCCAGAAGTGTTTTCTGGGGCCCTATGGCGATTGCTATCATGGGTGGCTTGATTATTGCCACCGGGTTAACTTTATTGTCTTTGCCTGCGATGTACGCTGCATGGTTCAAAGTTGATAAAAATACACCTTGATGATCAACATCCTCACCAGCAAGGTAACCATTTATGCGCATTGACATACCTGAAGATAAAAAATTAGTCCATGAATCAATCATTCCAGTGCGTTGGGGTGATATGGACGCTTTGGGGCACGTTAACAATGCCGTTTACTTTCGTTACATTGAGCAAGCTCGCGTTAATTGGTTAGATAGCTTTGGCTTGAAAGTCACTAAAGGAGATGCTGGTGTTGTAGTGGTCAATGCTTTTTGTAATTTCTTAAAGCAAATTGCTTATCCAGCGGATTTACTGGTGAAAACCTACATTGCCAATCCAAGCAGGGTGGGGGTGGATACATTTAATGTGATTTCACTCACGACCGACCCTGATACGATTTATGCCAATGGTGGGGCTACCATGGTGTGGGTTGATTTTGTTGCTCAGAAAGCCGCGGCATGGCCGCCAGAGATCAAAGCGAAGTTTGATCTCTAACTCGATATTGGGTCCTGGGACCCTATTCAGGCTTTTTAAGCAGAGAGGCAAGAAGAGGGTTCAGTTTTTTGCCATTTCCGGAGGTGTTTTTGGTATTTCCCTTCGGTTTTGGGGCTGAATTCTTCATTTGGTTGGCCACAGCCAATCCCGCGTTCTTGTAAAGGTCTGTTTTCTTCATAAGTCGTTACTTTACATCATTGATTTAAAAGCCATTTTTATTTGACATCATTTTGTCAGGCACAGGCAATGAAATTGAGCTAATTTTCATGGTTATGTTGCCAGTTTTGCAAGTCTTATATAAGATATAAGTCTTAGAATATTGGTTTATTTAATTGTCTAAATAGAGAGGGAAAGACTATGTTGAAAGCCTACCGTGACCATGTCGCAGAACGTGCGGCTCTAGGTATTCCACCACTACCACTATCTGCACAGCAGACTGGTGAGTTGATTGAGTTGCTAAAGAACCCACCAAAAGGTGAGGAAGCTACATTGGTAGAGTTGATCACACATCGCGTTCCTGCTGGTGTGGATGATGCAGCTAAAGTGAAGGCCTCTTATTTAGCAGCGGTTGCTTTTGGTAAAGAAAAAACTCCATTGATCACTCGTGAAACAGCAACACAGTTGCTAGGTACGATGCTTGGTGGCTACAACATTTCTCCTCTCATTGATTTGTTGGATGACGCTACAGTTGGTGGTATTGCTGCTGAAGGTTTGAAAAAGACATTGTTGATGTTTGACCAATTCCATGACGTGAAGGAAAAGGCAGACAAAGGCAATGCAAATGCTAAAGCTGTGATGCAAAGCTGGGCCGATGCTGAGTGGTTCACAAGCCGTCCAGAAGTGCCACAAAGCTTAACTTTGACAGTGTTCAAAGTAACTGGCGAAACAAATACAGACGATCTATCTCCTGCGCCTGACGCATGGAGCCGTCCTGACATTCCATTGCATGCATTGGCGATGTTGAAAAACCCTCGTGAAGGCATTGAGCCACAAGAGCCAGGCAAAGTAGGTCCGATCAAGCAATTGGCTGGATTACAAGCTAAAGGTAACTTGGTAGCTTATGTTGGTGACGTTGTTGGTACTGGTTCATCACGTAAGTCAGCTACTAACTCTGTATTGTGGTTCACTGGTGAAGATATTCCATACGTACCAAACAAGCGTTTTGGTGGCGTATGTTTGGGTAGCAAAATTGCTCCGATTTTCTACAACACAATGGAAGACGCTGGTGCGTTACCAATTGAGTTGGATGTGAGCAGCATGAACATGGGTGATGTGATTGAACTACGCCCATACGAAGGTAAAGCTCTTAAGGATGGCAAAGTAATTGCTGAGTTCAAGGTTAAATCAGATGTATTGTTTGACGAAGTACGTGCTGGTGGCCGTATTCCATTGATCATCGGTCGTGGCTTGACAGCTAAAGCACGTGAAGCGCTTGGTTTGCCAGTATCGACATTGTTCCGCTTGCCAACTAACCCAGCTGATTCTGGCAAAGGTTTCTCATTGGCGCAGAAGATGGTTGGTCGTGCATGTGGCTTGCCAGAAGGCAAGGGCGTTCGTCCAGGCACATACTGTGAGCCTAAGATGACAACTGTTGGTTCGCAAGATACAACAGGTCCAATGACACGTGACGAGTTGAAAGACTTGGCATGTTTAGGTTTCTCATCAGACATGGTGATGCAATCTTTCTGCCACACAGCAGCTTATCCAAAACCAGTTGACGTTAAGATGCACCATGAGTTGCCTGACTTTATCAGCACACGTGGTGGTGTTGCGTTGCGTCCAGGTGATGGCGTGATTCACTCATGGTTGAACCGTTTGTTGTTGCCTGACACTGTTGGTACAGGTGGTGACTCTCATACACGTTTCCCAATCGGTATTTCTTTCCCAGCGGGTTCTGGCTTGGTAGCGTTTGCTGCTGCAACTGGCGTGATGCCTCTTGATATGCCTGAGTCTGTATTGGTTCGCTTTAAAGGCAAGATGCAACCAGGCGTGACATTGCGTGACTTAGTGAATGCAATTCCTTTGTATGCAATCAAGCAAGGTTTGTTGACAGTTGAGAAGAAGGGCAAGAAGAACATTTTCTCTGGCCGTATTCTTGAGATCGAAGGTTTGCCAGACCTTAAGGTTGAGCAAGCATTCGAATTGTCAGATGCGTCTGCAGAGCGTTCAGCAGCAGGCTGTACAGTTCACTTGAACAAAGAGCCAATCATTGAGTACATGAACAGTAACATCACATTGATGAAGTGGATGATTGCTAATGGTTACTCTGATGCACGCACATTGGGTCGTCGTATCAAGGCGATGGAATCATGGTTGGCTAAGCCAGAGTTGTTAAAGGGTGATGCTGATGCTGAGTACGCTGCAGTGATTGAGATTGATTTGGCAGACATCCACGAGCCTATCGTTGCTTGTCCAAATGACCCAGATGATGTGAAGACATTGTCTGATGTGGCTGGTGCGAAGATCGATGAAGTGTTTATCGGTTCTTGCATGACAAACATTGGTCACTTCCGTGCAGCTTCTAAATTGTTAGAAGGTAAGCGTGATATCCCTGTGAAGTTATGGGTTGCTCCTCCAACGAAGATGGATGCTAAGCAATTGACTGAAGAAGGTCACTATGGCGTTCTAGGTAGTGCTGGTGCACGTATGGAAATGCCAGGTTGTTCATTGTGTATGGGTAACCAAGCACAAGTTCGTGAAGGCGCTACTGTGATGTCTACATCAACACGTAACTTCCCGAACCGCTTAGGTAAAAACACATTTGTGTATCTTGGTTCTGCTGAGTTGGCATCTATTTGTTCTAAGTTGGGTAAGATTCCAACGAAGGAAGAGTACATGGCTGACATTGGCGTGATCAATGCAAGCAGTGGTCAGATCTACAAATACATGAACTTTGATCAAATCAAAGACTTCAGTGATGTAGCTAAGACTGTTGATGCTTAATTAGTGTCAAACAACAAAAAGGCTTCCGCAAGGAAGCCTTTTTTGTATGGAGAACAAGATGAACGTGAATCAATTAACTGAAGAGTTAAATGCTTGGGTGGCAGGTGATCAAGATACGCATGTATTAATCATGAATTTTAGAGATGCCTGTGAGCAAGCTCAGTTACCGCAGAAATATTCTGACGTATTGGAAAGTGTTTTGTCTCGTTTAGAGTCTTCCTCTTTGTTCACGGAGGAGAGTTGTTCTTTTAGCAAAAAGGACTTAGCTGCTGCTTTGAGTCTGTGGTTAGAAAAGGCTGAGCAAGCTAGTATTAACAAGAATAATTAATTGGGGTAGTTTTGTTGTTTTGAGATTGCTCGTCTTGCGCCATTGAGCTTATTCCAATGCAAGATGGAAAACACAAACATAGGTATTAGGGCAATAAAGATAAATTGAGGGATGAAGGATGCTGCCCAGCAGCAACCCATGCCAATGCCGTAGTTGTAGCCTGAATCAATTTCTTTTTGGGTGAGGCCATCTCGGTACATGTTGGCAAAACCATCTTTAATCGCTCTTAGTAAAAAGAAAAACCAAATCACGTTGAAGATAGGTATTAGAAGAAGCCAAGCCATCCCAGGTGATTGAGTACGATACGGTTCACTAATTGCTGCCAATGTTTTGCTGATCGCTCTGATGTAAAAAATAAAAGTAATCAGCGGAATGATGATTAAAAAGGCTAAAAACAAAATAGTTACTCCTTCATTCTCTTTTTATAAGAAAATACCATGTATTCATCATAGAGAAAACTAGGTCATTATGTCTATATTGCTTTCTGCCGAAGATACACAACTGGTGTTGGTTGACTACCAGGCTAAGTTGATGCCAGTGATTCATCAGGCGGATGCTGTATTGGCTAATGCTAGGCGTTTGGCAAAGATTGCCAATTTACTTAAGTTACCCGTGATTGGCACAGAGCAGAATCCTGAAAAATTAGGATCCAATGACCAAGAGATCAGAAGCCTTTGTCAGAAGACTTTAAGCAAAATGCACTTTGGTGCCTGTGAAGATGGTTTGGTGGAATTGCTCAGAGAGCCACCTAAGCCCATGGGCAATGCTAGAAGTTTGCCTAAGCATATTCAGCGCAAACAAAATAATCAAGAAGAGCGCAATACGGTGGTGATTGCGGGATGTGAAGCCCACGTTTGCTTATTGCAAACCGCTTTGGGTTTGCTAGAAGAGGAGTTTGATGTGTGGGTGGTCACAGATGCCTGCGGTTCAAGAACAGAACTTAACCGCGATGCCGCATTTGATCGCTTGGCTGGCAATGGGGCAGAACTAGTCACCACCGAAATGGTGATTTTTGAACTTCTAAGATCTTGTGAGCACCCAGACTTTAAAGCAGGCTTGAGCTTGGTGAAATAAGCTCAATAAACTTAATCTGATGTTTCTGACATTTTTTTAAGTAAGACGCGCACGCCCGTGATACCTGCAACGATCATGAACAAAATCACAAGTAGGCTTAATTGACCTGCAAAAGAACCAAATAATTCGCTTAGCATTGTTTACTCCTTATAGATGCCTTAACTGTAGGAGTAAGTTCTTGTGAGTGCTTTGATTTACCTCAAAATACCAGCAAGTTTTAGCTTTTAGTCTTGTATGCTGGTTCCCAGAAGCTTTAAGTCATCTGCATATAGCCAACGCCATTCACCCTCGGGTAGATCTGAAGGCATGGTGTAAGCGCCAATAGAGGAGCGGTGAAGTCCTGCCACATGGTTACCAACGGCAGCCATCATTCTTTTGACTTGGTGATATCGACCTTCCACAATCGTCATCGACAGTAGGCGTTCCGATTTTTGTACGCAAGCTTTGGCAAAGCAAGGTTTAGGATCATCATCTAATACAACACCATTTAACAAATGTTCAATTTGTGCTGAAGTTAAATCTTCTGCGGTGGTGATGTCGTAGATTTTGCCGATATTCTTTTTGGGAGTGGTCATTTTATGGATGAACTGACCATCGTCAGACATCAAAATGAGTCCTGTGGTGTCGTGATCAAGGCGACCCACACATTGAATCCCTCGCTCAACCAGAGGTTGGGGTAATAAGCCATAAATACTCGGGTGATGACTGGTTTTGTGTGAACATTCATAGCCAACTGGTTTATTGAATGCCACATAAGCTTTTTCGTGATATTCCCAGTCTTCGCCATCAACATTGAGTTGGAGGTTTTCAGTAGGCACTTTCTCATCAGGGTCTTCTGCTAAGACGCCGTTGACCTTAACTAGTTCTGCGTAGACCAAATCGCTGCAGTAACGCCTAGTGCCAAAGCCTTGGCTAAAGAGAATTTTTTCAAGAGTGAGGGGTTTTGCCATACTGCGTCAGGTATACCTATAATGAGACAAACTACATTAGACACGAAAACCATAGTTTATCTTGGCATCAGCCAGTAAATCAGAGGAGACAAAAGTGCCAGTAATTACTAATATTGAAGACTTGCGAGTCTTACATAAGAAACGCACGCCTAAAATGTTTTACGACTACGCAGATTCTGGATCATGGACAGAATCTACTTATCGCTCGAATGAGTCGGATTTCCAGAAGATCAAGTTCCGTCAAAAAGTGGCGGTCAACATGGAAAATCGTACAACGAAGACTCAAATGATTGGTCAAGATGTTGCTATGCCTGTGGCGTTGGCTCCAACAGGTTTAACTGGCATGCAGCATGCAGATGGTGAAATTTTGGCAGCGAAAGCAGCTGAAAAATTTGGGGTGC
The DNA here is from genome assembly GCA_964343915.1 of uncultured Polynucleobacter sp. Lineage (GTDB taxonomy): Bacteria > Pseudomonadota > Gammaproteobacteria > Burkholderiales > Burkholderiaceae > Polynucleobacter. Next base: position 10,328 of record CAYFKY010000023.1, read on the forward strand.
CGTTTTGTTTGTCGACCATGAGTATTTGCTCGATTGAGGATGTTGCGGAAAACACTACCAAGCCATTTTGGTTTCAGTTGTATGTGATGAAAGATCGTGGTTTTATTGAGCGCTTGATTGAAAGAGCCAAAGCAGCTAAATGTTCAGCTTTGGTTCTAACACTGGATTTGCAAATCTTGGGGCAGCGCCACAAGGATCTAAAAAATGGTTTAACTGCACCACCTAAGCTGACCATTCCAAATATTTTGGACATGATGACCAAGCCACGTTGGTGCCTGGGCATGTTGGGTACTCATCGCCGCACTTTTAGAAATATTGTGGGTCATGCCACAGGGGTTGGCAACATGTCATCGTTGTCATCTTGGACAGCAGAGCAATTTGATCCAGCTCTTAACTGGAATGATGTGGAGTGGATTAAAAAGTTGTGGGGTGGCAAATTAATCATCAAAGGTATTTTGGATGAAGGGGATGCCCAATTAGCTGTTAACTCTGGCGCTGATGCGTTAATTGTTTCTAACCATGGTGGCCGTCAGTTGGATGGTGCAGTTTCTAGTATTCAGGCTTTGCCAGGCATTGTGGATGCGGTGGGTAAAGACATTGAAGTGTGGATGGACGGTGGTATTCGTTCTGGGCAAGATATTCTGAAAGCTTGGGCATTGGGCGCTAAAGGCACGATGATTGGCCGACCTTTCTTGTATGGCTTGGGAGCCATGGGTGAGGCCGGTGTGACCAAGTGTTTAGAGATTCTTCATAAAGAACTGGATATCACCATGGCTTTTACAGGGCATAGAGATATTCAGCAGGTGACCAAGGATATTTTGTATCCAGGCACTTACTGATGACAGTTTTTCATTCGCCTTATAAAGCGCTAGTGATTGGAGCTAGTGGCTCGATTGGCGCAGCTTTTTTAAAGCATTTGCAACAAGATTCGTTGTGTCAAACAGTCATTCCGCTGGCACGAACAGTGAGCGAACCAAATTTCATCAGCATTCATTTGAATGATGAGAGCAGTATTGAAAAAGCTTCTCTGGCTGTCAAAGATCAGGGGCCATTCGATTTAATTTTGGTAGCCACAGGAGTGTTGCATGGCGATGGTTTCATGCCAGAAAAAAGGTTGGCTGATATTGATATGAAAGTTTTAAAAGAAACTTTTGTCGTCAATACATTCGGCCCAGCACTTTTGTTAAAGCATTTTTTACCATTGATATCGAGTCGCGGAGTCATGGCGTTGATCTCAGCAAAAGTCGGCAGTATTGAAGACAATCGTTTGGGTGGATGGTATTCATACAGAGCCTCTAAGGCGGCCTTAAATATGCTTATTAAAACAGCCTCTATTGAGCTTAAGCGGCAAAAACCAGAAGCTGTCGTGGCAGCCATACATCCTGGCACGGTGATATCTGATTTATCAAAACCATTTGCAGGTGGTGCTAATGCTAGACCTG
>CAYFKY010000024.1:0-11236 GCA_964343915.1 uncultured Polynucleobacter sp.
GCAATCCACTGATGCATCTCATCAAGTGTGGCGGCAAAAACATCTAAGAACTCGCCTTCATCCAAAGATCGCTCGCCAGGAGTTAAATCTTTGGCCAAGTAGATATCAATGAACTCGGTTGAATAAGAGATTACCGGGTGTATACGCCCCAAAAACTCCCAAGTTGTGGCGGTATACCCAGTCTCTTCCAATAGCTCTCTTTGAGCGCACAACAATGGATCTTCACCCACCTCTAGCTTACCCGCAGGGATCTCAAGCATGGCAGCATCTACAGGGTACCTGAACTGTCTCTCTAGTAAGATCCTGCCATCATTGAGTAGCGGGACAATCGCTACCGCACCTGGATGAATCAAATACTCACGAAAAGTCTCATTGCCATCTGGCAACTTCACAATATCTTTTTTGAGCTTTAAGAATTTGCCTTGATAGGCATCTTCAGAAGAAATTGAATGCTCACGCAAGTGAGCATCGGTTGTTGGCAAATCTGATAGATTTTTTTCTGGCTTAGTCATTGATGCGCATCATTGCGATGCTTGACCAAAAATCGCCATGTAAAGCCTGGAAAAGCTGCTACTAGGAATAGGCAAACAGTGACTGCAAAGAACTCCCAACGCTTTGGAAAGACGTTGCCCATGAGATTTTCCAGGCTGTAGCCAATGACCCCAATGACTACATACCAAATGAGCATTTCTAATAAACACCAGCCAACGTGTTTTTGCTCAAGTGGCTTAATAAACAAAAATTTAGACGACACAAAAGCCAAATTGGCCGCGACCAGCGCGACCAATATGAATAACCAAGATTCTAGGCTTAAGCCTGATGGTGTCATAGTTAACTCAGCAATGTTTTAGACATGGCTGTCAAACAAAGAGCCATCAATGTAGCAGGATAGATACCGCATCCCAACACAAATAAACCATTTAATGTGAATGTTGTTTTAGCGATCGCGCCACCTTCAATAGCCGCCGTTTGCGTTGGCTCATCAAAGTACATGCACTTCACAACACGCAAGTAGTAGAAAGCGCCAATCAATGAAGTCATCACAGCGATGATGGCGATATATAAGTGACCCGCATCAACCAATGTCTCAAGAATGGATAACTTAGCAGCAAAACCTACTGTTGGAGGAATGCCTGCTAGTGAGAACATCAAAATCAAGCCCATAAACGCCAACCAAGGATTACGGCGGTTCAGACCTTTTAGATCATCCAATGTCTCACACTCATAACCTTGGCGAGACAAAATCATCAATAAGCCAAATGAGCCAAGAGTTGTTAGAACATAAGTCACTGCATAGAACAATGCTGCGCTATAAGCATGTTGATCAAAGATCGACAACATACCAAGCATCATGAAACCCATGTGAGAGATAGTTGAGTAAGCCAACATACGCTTCAAATTAGTTTGCATGATGGCAGTTAAGTTACCTACTACCAAGGACAAGACCGCCAAAATCATGATCATCGGCTGCCAGTCTTGAGTCAATGGCAACAAACCACCTACCAATAAACGGAATAGCAAACCGAATGCAGCCACCTTTGGAGCACCAGCAATCATCAATGTAATAGCTGTTGGTGCACCTTGGTACACGTCAGGCACCCACATATGGAACGGGGCAGCACCTAACTTAAACGCTAAACCAGAAACAATGAATACCACTGCAAAAGCCAATACCAAACGATTGATACGCTCATCGCTCACAGCTTTTAGGATCTCATCAAGATCCAAGCTTCCTGTTGCACCGTAAAGCATAGACATGCCGTATAGCAAGAAACCTGAAGCCAAAGCACCCAAGATGAAATACTTCATCGCTGCTTCTGTACCGATTTCGGAGTCACGCTTCATGGCAACCAATGCATAGGTTGGCAAAGCCAATAACTCAAGACCCAAATACAAGGTCATCAAGTTAGAACCAGAAATCATCACGCACTGACCAGTCAAAGCCAATAGTGTTAATACGATGAAATCAACGCGGAATAAACCACGGTCGATCAAGTATTGCTTCGAGTAGATCAAGCTAATGAATACAGCCAAACAAGCTACTGATTTAAGGATGCTTGATAGAGCATCCACCATGAATAGGTTGTTAAATGCATGTACAGGCTGGTCAACTGCTTGCAAACCAAATGCGGCACTCAAACCAATCAATAAAGCCAATGTGATCTTGTAAGCCAATGATGCGCCACGAGGAGCGTGGAAAATATCTTCGTCTGTTGCCTGCGGCTCATTCATAAAAGCGGTTAATAACAATAGGCAAGCTACTGTCACAAGAACCAACTCTGGCAACATGGCAATGAGGTCAATCGATTGCATATATTTCTCTTTCCTCTGTCAGGATCAAAGCTTGCTCACTGCTACGTGCTTTAAAAGCTCGATAACAGAAACGTGCATCACATCAGTAAATGGTTTTGGATATACACCCATGCCAATTGTGAAAATGGCCAAGATGCTCATAATTAAAAATTCGCGCTTATTAATATCTGTTAGTTCTGCAACGTGTTGGTTGGCCACTTCACCAAAGAACACGCGCTTAGTCATCCACAATGAATAAGCAGCACCCAAAATAAGCGCTGTGGCAGCCAAGATACCAATCACGAAATCGTAATCAACCGCAGCCAAGATCACCATGAACTCACCCACGAAACCTGATGTTGCTGGCAAACCGCAGTTAGCCATCGCAAACAACACGGCAAAAGCTGCAAACTTAGGCATGGTGTTTACAACACCACCGTAATCAGCAATTTGACGTGAATGCATACGGTCATACAAAACACCAATGCTCAAGAACATCGCACCAGAAATGAAACCGTGAGAGATCATTTGCACAATCGCACCCTCAACACCCATTGGGTTGAAGATAAAGAAACCTAGAGTGACAAAGCCCATGTGCGCAATAGATGAGTAAGCCACCAACTTCTTCATGTCAGCTTGAACTAGTGCCACAAGACCAATGTAGATAACAGCCACTAGTGATAGCGCAATCACAGCAGGAGCTAAATACTGGCTAGCATCAGGTGCGATTGGTAATGAGAATCTCAAGAAGCCATAAGCACCCAACTTCAACATGATTGCAGCCAACACCACTGAACCGCCTGTAGGAGCTTCAACGTGAGCATCTGGCAACCAAGTATGTACTGGCCACATCGGCACCTTCACAGCAAAAGCCATAAAGAATGCGCCAAAGATCAATACTTGCTCAACGATGTCCAATTTGGCTTTGTGCCAAGCCAAAATGCTGAAGGTGTCTGTTACGTTGTACAAGTACAAGATAGCAATCAACGTCAACAAAGAACCTAACAATGTGTACAAGAAGAACTTGAATGCTGCGTACACACGATTTGGACCACCCCACACACCAATAATGATGTACATCGGGATGAGCGTTGCTTCAAAGAATACATAGAACAACAAACCGTCTAATGCAGCAAATACGCCAATCATCAAACCAGATAGGATCAAGAAAGCAGCCATGTACTGAGCAACGTTCTCAGTGATCACTTCCCAAGCAGCCATCACCACAATCACCGTGATAAATGCTGTTAGAACTACGAACCACATAGAGATACCATCAACACCAAGGTAGTAGTTGATGTCGTAGCGAGGCACCCAAGCTACTTGCTCAACGAATTGCATCGCTGCCGTCGTTGTGTCAAATCCGGTAATCAATGGGATAGTGGCTGACAAACTGATCAAAGAACCAATCAATGCCATCACACGAACATAGCCTTTGCTATTGTCCGAGCCCGTGAACAAAATAATTAGACCGAAAATAATCGGCAACCAAATTGAGAAAGAAAGAATCATGTCGTGGCGCTCTATCTGTTGTTTTATTTAATGGAGCCTAAATGGGTATACAAAATCCAGCCGATCAAACCAATCAAGCCAAGAATCATTGCAAAGGCATAGTGATATAGGTATCCAGACTGCACTTGACGAACAGTTGCTGAGAACCAAGCCACCACTCTCGTGCTGCCGTTAACAACCAAACCATCAATCAAACCTTGATCAGCACCCTTCCATAAGCCAGTACCCAATACACGAGCACCTTTAGCAAATACAGCTTGGTTGAAGTCATCCAAGTAGTACTTGTTATCCAAAATCGCTTTCACTGGGGCAAGCACTCTGGCAAAGAATGCAGGAATCTGTGGCAACCAAAGATAGAAAATAGCTGCGATCACCACACCACCAAGTGCCAAATAAAGGACTGGGCTATGTAATGAGTGTGCAGCCATAGCAACTGGACCATGGAATGCGTCAGCAAGTTCTTTCATGGAGTGATGTTTAACAACATCAACAAAAATTGCATTGCCAAAGAAGTCACCAAACAACATCGGTCCAATTGTGAAGTAACCAACAATCACTGATGGGATCGCCAACAAAACTAATGGCAAGGTAACAACCCATGGAGACTCATGTGGTTTTTGACCAGGAGCTAAACCATGGTGGTGATCATCATGATGGTCATCATGAGCGTCATGACCATGATCGTCATGAGCTTGACCAAAACGCTCTTTACCGTGGAATACCAAGAAGTACATACGGAATGAGTAGAACGCTGTGATGAATACACCCGCCATCACTGCAAAGTAAGCAAATCCTGAACCGTAGATGTGACTCTCAGCCACAGCTTCAATGATCGAGTCTTTTGAGTAGAAGCCTGAGAAGAATGGTGTACCAATCAAAGCCAATGAGCCAAGCAATGATGTTAACCAAGTAATTGGCATGTACTTCCACAAACCACCCATGTTACGCATGTCTTGATCGTGGTGCATACCCATGATCACGCTACCAGCACCCAAGAACAACAAGGCTTTAAAGAAAGCATGTGTCATCAAGTGAAATACTGCGATTGGGTAAGCTGACACACCCAAGGCAACAGTCATGTAACCCAATTGAGACAGTGTTGAGTACGCAACAACGCGTTTGATGTCGTTTTGCACAATACCTAAGAAACCCATGAACAAGGCTGTGATCGAACCAATGATCAATACAAATGACAAGGCTGTATCAGTTAACTCGAACAATGGTGACATACGGCTCACCATGAAGATACCTGCTGTCACCATCGTCGCCGCGTGAATCAACGCAGAAATCGGTGTTGGGCCTTCCATAGAGTCTGGCAACCAAACGTGCAATGGGAATTGAGCTGATTTACCCATCGCGCCGATGAATAAACAAATACAAGCAACTGTTAATAGGTTCCAGTCAGTACCTGGCAACACTTGCTGCACCAAGACATCTTTTTGTGCAAATACACCGTCATAGCTCATGCTGCCGCTATAAGCCAACAACAAACCAATACCCAAGATGAAACCAAAGTCACCCACACGGTTAACTAAGAAAGCCTTCATATTGGCAAAAATGGCTGTTGGACGTGTGTACCAGAAACCAATCAATAAGTAAGACACCAAACCAACCGCTTCCCAACCAAAGAATAGTTGCAAGAAGTTGTTGCTCATCACCAACATCAACATGGAGAAGGTAAAGAGTGAGATGTATGCAAAGAAGCGTGAGTAGCCTTCATCTTCGGCCATGTAACCAATGGTGTAGATATGAACCATCAATGACACAAATGTCACAACCACCATCATCATGGCAGTCAATGGATCAACCAAGAAGCCCACTTCAAGACTGAGTTCGCCCAGTTGCATCCATGTGTAGATTGTTTCGTTAAAGCGCGCACCAGCCAACACGTCATTTAAAACCATGAATGACAGCGCGCACGCAATCGCCACACCCAAAATGGTTGCAGTGTGCGCAGCAGCTCTACCAATCAAGTTACCAAAAAACTTGGTGCCAAATAAACCAGCAATAGCTGCACCAACCAAGGGTGCCAACGGAATCGCTAGAAGTAGAAGAGGATTTAGAGTTGGAGTAGTCATATGTATCTCTGTTAGCCCTTCAGTTGTCCAAGATCTTCAGCATGAATCGTGTCAAGCTTGCGGAACATGGTGACCAAAATAGCCAAACCAATCGCTGCTTCTGCGGCAGCCACAGTCAAAATGAAAAACACAAAAACTTGACCAGCCATGTCGCCCAAGTAATGAGAGAAGGCTACAAAGTTCAAGTTAACCGCTAAAAGCATGAGTTCAATTGACATCAAAAGAACGATCAAGTTCTTACGATTCAAGAAAATACCCACAATGCCTGTAGCAAATAGGATGGCGCCTAGCACTAAGTAATGAGCCAAGGTAATAGTCATATATTGATCCTTTTTCCCTATTCCCTATTAGTCTTTAGTTGCTGAAGTATCAGCATTCATTGTTGAGACCATGCGCACACGATCTTCTTTGCGTGTACGAATTTGCTCAGCAATATCTTGAGTTTTAGTGTCTTTGCGACGACGCAATGTCAAAGCAACTGAAGCGATGATCGCCACCAACAAAATCACACCCGCCACTTCAAAGCTAAATAGATATTCTGTATATAACAAAGTACCTAGTGCTTTGGTGTTGTTTGCAGCAACTTCTGGACTTAATGCTTGCACAGGTTGCGCTGTACCAATAAAGCCACGAATCAACACAATCGACATTTCAGCAACAATCACCGCACCCACCAAAGAGGCTACTGGCATGAATTGTTTAAAGCCTTTACGCATGTGGTCTAAATCAAGGTCTAGCATCATCACCACAAACAGGAAGAGAACCATCACTGCGCCCACATAAACCAAGACCAACAAGATGGCCAAGAATTCTGCGTGCAATAGCATCCAAATACCTGCAGCTGTAAAGAACGACAACACCAAGAACAAAGCAGCATGAACTGGATTGCGAGCTGTGATCACACGCAAAGCGGCAATCACCAAAATCGCGGCGAAGATGTAAAAAAGAAGTGTTTTAGGTTCTAGCATCATTTGTATTTAGCGTCCGCTGATTTATTAGCCGCGATCTCATTCTCATAACGATCACCAACAGCCAACAACATTTCTTTAGTGAAATACAAGTCGCCACGCTTTTCGCCGTGGTACTCATGAATATGAGTCTCAACAATCGCATCCACTGGGCAAGCCTCTTCACAGAAACCGCAGAAAATGCACTTAGTTAAATCAATGTCATAACGTGTTGTGCGACGTGAACCATCGTCACGCTGATCAGACTCGATAGAAATAGCCATCGCAGGACAAACTGCTTCACACAACTTACAAGCAATACAACGCTCTTCACCGTTAGGGTAACGACGCAAAGCATGCAAACCACGGAAACGTGGTGACATTGGAGTTTTTTCTTCAGGGTACTGAACAGTAATCTTTGGTTTGAACAAATATTTACCAGTCAGCGCCAAGCCTTGAAAGAGTTCTTTCAATAAGAGGCTGTTTAAAAATTCACGGATACGTTGGAACATAGTCAAATCCCCGCCTTATTTCCAAATATTCCAGGGTGACAATACCCAAGCACCCACCAACAAGATCCAGAAGATCGAGATAGGGATAAATACCTTCCAACCCAAACGCATGATTTGGTCATAACGGTAACGCGGGAAAGAAGCGCGCAACCAGATAAAGCATGACAAGAAGAAGAATGTCTTACCAACTAACCAGAAGAAACCTGGGATGTCGCGTAAAACTGGCGCATCAATAATTGGTGACCAACCACCAAAGAACATGATTGAAGTTAAAGCAGCAATCAAAATCATGTTGGCATATTCAGCCAAGAAGAACATCGCAAAAGCCATGCCTGAGTACTCAATCATGTGACCAGCCACAATCTCAGACTCACCTTCAACCACGTCAAACGGGTGACGGTTTAACTCAGCAACACCAGAGATAAAGTAGATCAAGAACATCGGCAACAACGGCAACCAGTTCCAAGACAAGAAGTTCAAGCCCATGCTAGCGAAGTAACCAGTTTGCTGTGACTTCACAATATCAGTGATATTCAAAGTGCCAGAAATGATCAAAATTGACGCTAACGCAAAGCCCATGGCGATTTCATAAGAAACCATTTGCGCTGAAGCGCGCATAGCACCCAAGAAAGCATATTTAGAGTTAGATGCCCAACCCGCCAAAATAATGCCGTACACACCAATGGATGTGATTGCCATCACATATAACAAACCAGCATTCACGTTAGCCAGCACCAATTCCGCTTGGAAAGGCACTACAGCCCAAGCAGCAAAAGCAGGTGCAATCACCATCACAGGTGCAACGATGTAAAGAACTTTGTTGGCTTTGCTTGGAATGATGACTTCTTTGAGCAATAACTTCAAAGCATCAGCAATCGGCTGCAACAAACCTAATGGACCAACACGGTTAGGTCCTAAACGAATATGCATCCAACCAATTAGCTTACGCTCCCAAAGTGTGAGGTAAGCCACGCAACCAAACATTGGTAATACGATGATGACAATTTTTAATAAAGTCCAAACAATCGGCCATAGCAACTCACCAAAAAGCGCCAAGCCGTGCGTGTTGATAGTTTGAATTAATTCAGTCATACACGCTCCACTGTTAATAGACCAAACATTGAGCCTAATTGCGCACTCACTGATGTTGCAGCAGATAAGCGAACCACGCCATCAGCCAAAGTTTTTTCTTCAGTAGCAGGCATCGTGACGGAAAGACCAGACTGGCTGACCTTAACAGCATCACCCTCCTTCAAGCCCAACTGCATGAATAGACCCGATGGCACACCCAATTTGATCGCACGCTTAGCATCTTGCGTTAATTGCAAGGCTGGCGCACGACGCACGATGGCATCACTTGAATGAATAGCCACATCAGCCAAACGCTCAACCGCTGGAGTAAACAAGCTAGTTACAGCTGGTGCAGTAGTAGTTGTATTGCTTAACTGAGTTGCAAAATTAGTTGGCACCGCTTCAGCCAATACTTCTTCTGAAGAATTGAAGTAGAAGTTATCCAAGTTCAATAAGTTACCAAGTACGCGCAATACTTTCCATGCCGGGCGAGCTTCACCTAGTGGGCGAACAGCCGCTTGCACAGATTGCAAAGTGCCTTCAGCATTGATGTAACTACCAGATGTTTCTGAGTACGGTGCGATTGGCAACAACACATCAGCCACTTCACGTAACTCTGGGCTATCAAATGCTGTCATGGCAATCACAGTTCCCGCTTTAGCCAAGGTGGCTTTTGCTGCCTGTGGGTTTGCTAAATCTGCACTTGGCTCTAAACCTAACAAGACAACTGCTTTAAGATCTTTCGCCAAGACACCTTCCACACCTGTAGAAGAAACAGCTTGAACCACATGAGCGCCTACTGAGTTACCACCTTCAGGCAAGAAACCTAAAGTCGCGTCCGTATTGGCTGCAATAAATTGTGCATAAGCGTGAAGCTGGGCAAATTGTGGATGAGCCATCGCAGCGGCACCCAAGAATACCGCCTTGCGCTCACCGCTTAATAAGCTATCAGCAATCGCTTTTGCATTTGCACTCACGTTAGCATTGCTTGGCGCATTGATTCCTTTGGCCTGAGCAACTGCAGTCGCTACACCTGCCAATTCTGCTGGCCAATTAGATGGCGCAACTTGTGCACTAGCTGCAACTGGCATGAGCCAATCTTCAGAGCTAGCACCCAAACGAGTTACTTTTAAACCACGCTTAGTTGCGGCACGAACACGCGCTGCCAACAAAGGTTGATCTTTACGTAAGAAGCTACCAATAAAGAATGCACGTTGCAATTGTCCAACGTCTGCAATCTTCATGCCAAGCCATGGGGCTTTTGCAGCACCACTCACGTCTTGCTGACGCAAACGTGTCTCAATATTGTGTGAGCCCAAACCACCCAATACTTTTTTCAACAAGTGCAACTCTTCAACGCTAGCCATTGGGTGTGCCAAAGCTGCAATCGCATCAGAGCCATGGTCAGCTTTAATAGAGTTCAAAGAACGGCTCACGTAATCCAAAGCCGCTTCCCAATCGGTCTCAATCCAACGATTGTCTTGCTTGACCATTGGCTTTTTCAAACGATCTGCACCATTTAAACCTTCATAGGCAAAACGGTCTTTATCGCTGATCCAGCATTCGTTAATCGCTTCGTTCTCTAGAGGTACTGTGCGCAATACTTGATTGGCTTTAGTTTGTAACACCACGTTAGAACCCAAAGAGTCATGCGGGCTCACTGAACGTTTGCGACCTAGCTCCCATGTACGAGCTGAATAGCGGAATGGCTTACTTGTCAAAGCACCCACTGGGCACAAATCAATCATGTTGCCTGACAACTCAGAATCAACAGATTTACCAACAAATGATGTGATTTCTGAATGCTCACCACGATTGAGCATACCCAACTCCATCACACCAGCAATCTCTTGTCCAAAACGAACGCAACGTGTGCAATGAATACAACGGCTCATCTCTTCCATTGAAATCAATGGACCAACATTTTTGTGGAATACCACACGCTTTTCTTCTGAATAGCGTGAAGTAGTCTTACCGTAACCTACTGCCAAGTCTTGTAATTGACACTCACCACCTTGATCGCAAATTGGGCAATCCAATGGGTGGTTAATCAATAAAAACTCCATCACAGACTTCTGAGCAGCAACCGCCTTCTCAGAATGAGTGTGCACTTTCATGCCTGGTGTTACTGGTGTTGCACAAGCTGGCAAAGGCTTCGGCGCCTTCTCCACTTCCACCAAACACATGCGGCAGTTAGCAGCTATTGATAATTTCTTGTGATAGCAAAAGTGAGGAATGTGCGTACCCAATTTCTTGGCCGCATCCATCACCATAGAACCCTGTTGGACTTCTACTGCTTTGCCATCAATTTCGATTTCAACCATCTTTTTTCCTGTCGATCTCTTTTAGACGCTTAAACGTAAGCCGGCACAATGCAACGCTTGTGCTCAACGTGATACGCAAACTCATCCATGTAATGCTTCAACATGCCACGCACTGGCATTGCCGCAGCATCACCTAATGCACAAATTGTTCTACCTTGAATATTGGCAGCAACGTCATTCAAAAGATCTAGATCTTCTGGACGACCTTCGCCATGCTCAATACGGTTCACAATGCGCCACAACCAACCAGTACCTTCACGGCATGGCGTACATTGACCACAAGACTCTTCGTGATAGAAGTAAGACAAACGCAACAAAGACTTCACCATACAACGTGTCTCATCCATCACAATCACAGCACCAGAACCCAACATAGAGCCTGCTTTTGCAATGCTGTCGTAGTCCATATCGGTTTCCATCATCATGGCACCCGGAACAACTGGAGCTGATGAACCACCAGGAATAACAGCTTTGATCTTTTTGCCACCGCGCATACCACC
>CAYFKY010000025.1:0-10686 GCA_964343915.1 uncultured Polynucleobacter sp.
TTCACCGCGTTGAAGATTGGGGCCGTCGTCAAATGGCTTACATGATCGACAAGCTCGCAAAAGCTCACTACGTTTGCATGAACATTGAGTGTGGCCAAGCTACTCTTGATGAGTTAGAGCACGGCTTTAAGTTCAACGATGCTGTATTGCGTCACTTGGTAATCAAGACTAAGAAGGCTGAAACAGAGCCATCAATCATGATGAAGCAAGTTGAACGTGAAGAAGCTCGTAAAGCTCTTCAAGCAACGGAGGCGCCTGCTGCCTAATAGGCACTGAGCGGGTTTGGGTTGAATCGTTTCATCCTAACAGCCGCCCTAGTCGCTAAGGAAGCTCTTCGATATACGCCTGCAGGAGTGCCTGTGATTGAATGCCTACTAGAACATAGTGGGGAAGTTCAAGAAGCAGATCAACCTAGGCAAGTCAGAATGAGTCTCGAAGCGATTGCAATCGGATCGGTGCATCAGCAACTTGATCGGATCGCGTTGGGAAAGGTCGTTAGATTTGAAGGTTTCTTGGCCCATAAAACTCTGCGCAGCCAGCGACTCGTCTTTCATATCACGCATATTGAATTGTAAAAAGGAAACATCATGGCATTTGTAAAAAAAGGTGATGACCGCAAGAACAAGCGTCCAGCACAAAACCCATTATTCAAACGTAAACGTTTTTGCCGTTTTACAGCAGCAAACGTTGAACAAATCGATTACAAAGATGTAGACACACTACGTGACTTCATCGGTGAAAACGGCAAGATCACTCCTGCACGTTTGACTGGTACTAAAGCTTTGTATCAGCGCCAATTGGAAACAGCTATCAAACGCGCACGCTTCTTAGCTTTGATGCCTTTCACTGACCAACATAAGAAATAATCAGGAGTCACTATGCAAATTATTCTCCTAGAAAAAGTAGCAAACCTTGGTAACTTGGGCGACGTAGTTCGCGTTAAAGATGGTTTCGCACGTAACTTTTTAATTCCACAACGCATGGCTCGTCGTGCTACTGCTACAGCGATTGCTGAGTTTGAAGCTAAACGTGCTGAGTTAGAAAAATTGGCTGCTGAGAAATTGGCAGCTGCGCAAGCAGTTGGTGCAAAACTAGCTGGTTTGACAGTTGAAATTAAACAAAAGGCTGGTGTTGACGGTCGTTTGTTTGGTTCTGTAACAAACCATGACGTTGCTGAGGCATTGAAGGCTAAAGGTTTCTCAATTGAGAAAGCTTCTATCCGTATGCCAACTGGCCCATTAAAGATTGTTGGTGACCATCCGTTATCAGTTGCTGTTCACACAGACGTAGTTGTTGAAATTACTGTCCAAGTGATTGGCGAGCAAGCGTAATTAATCATTTAATTGAACGATATCTCCTGATATCATCAGTTCATGGTTGATTCAGCGCTACAAGCTTTAAAAGTACCCCCGCATTCCGTCGAGGCCGAGCAATCGGTGCTCGGCGGTTTGCTTTTGGATAACTCTGCATGGGATAGAGTGGGGGACTTGCTGACAGAAAAAGATTTTTATCGCCCTGATCATGGCTTGATTTATCGAGTGATTGGTAAGTTGGTGGGTGAAGCCATGCCTGCTGACGTGATCACTGTTGCTGAAGCCATGAAAACGCAGGGTGGTGGTGAAGCTATTGGCATTGACTACCTCAATGCTTTAGCTCAATCTACTCCTAGTGCATCTAATATTCGCGGTTACGCCGAGATCGTGCGTGACAGAAGCGTATTGCGCCGTTTGATTCAAACCTCCGACATGATTGCGGGAAGCGCCTTCACGCCAGAAGGCCGTTCTGTTCAGACCTTGTTGGATGAAGCAGAGTCTAGAATTTTGGCGATTGGTGAAGATAGTAACCGCGGCAAAACAGATTATTTTGAAATCGCCCCATTGCTCACAGATGTGGTGAATCGTATTGATGAGTTGTATCACCGTCAGGGCTCTACTGATGTCACTGGTGTGGCAACTAGCTTTATTGATTTAGATCGTCAGACCAGTGGTTTACAAAAAGGCGATTTAATTATTGTCGCTGGTCGTCCTTCGATGGGTAAGACCAGTTTTGCAGTCAACATTGCTGAGAACGTGGCTCTCAAAGAAGGTTTGCCTGTCTTAATATTCTCGATGGAGATGGGCGCCTCACAGTTGGCTTCGCGTATCTTGGGCTCAGTTGGACGCATTGATCAATCTCGCATGAGAACTGGCAAGTTAACAGACGATGAGTGGCCAAAGATCACTGAGGCGATCTCACGTTTGAATGACACTAACATCATGATTGATGAGACGGGTGCGCTCAGTAGTTTGGAGTTGCGTGCCAGAGCTAGAAGAATCGCACGTAAGTGCGGTACTTTGGGTTTGATCGTGATTGACTACATCCAGTTGATGAGTGGCAACAGTGGTGGCGGTAGTGAGAATCGTGCCACAGAAATTTCTGAGATTTCTAGATCTTTGAAATCTTTGGCTAAAGAACTTCAGTGTCCTGTGATTGCATTGTCACAGTTGAATCGCGGTCTAGAGCAGCGTCCCAATAAGCGTCCTGTGATGTCAGATCTTCGTGAATCTGGTGCTATTGAGCAAGATGCCGATGTGATTTTATTCATCTATCGTGATGAGGTTTACCACCCAGATACAACCCCAGAAAAGGGTGTGGCTGAGATTATTGTGGCTAAGCAGCGTAATGGCCCGATTGGCACGATCAAGATGAGTTGGCAGGGTCAATTCACGAAATTTGACAACTTGGCATTGGCTCCAGGCCATTCTTCTGGCGGTTACGAGCCGTTTTAATTAATTTAGGTAAAACCCCTAGCTAATAGACTAAAATGATGACACTTTTGTGTCGTGTCATATAAGGATACTTATGCTTGGTCGTTTCATGCCTAAAGAAGAAAATTTCTTCGAATTATTCAATCAACACGTTTCATTATGTGTTCAGGGATCTAAAGATCTTTTCCAGTTGATCAATGATTTGCCTAATGCCCCAGAGCATGCTCGTGCAATTCAGTCTTCTGAGAAAAAAGCTGACAAAATTACCCACGAAACAATCGATTTACTTCACAAAACATTTATTACCCCATTAGATCGCGATGAGATTCATAAGCTCATCACAAC
The DNA here is from genome assembly GCA_964343915.1 of uncultured Polynucleobacter sp. Classification (GTDB taxonomy): domain Bacteria; phylum Pseudomonadota; class Gammaproteobacteria; order Burkholderiales; family Burkholderiaceae; genus Polynucleobacter. The sequence goes on from CAYFKY010000025.1 coordinate 3,093, forward strand.
TATGGATGACATCCTTGATTTGATGGAAGATGTGGCTGAAGTGATTCAGTTATACGATGTATCTCAAGTGACACCTGAGGCTGTTGAGTTGGCGCGTATTTGTGAGGCTTGTTGTGAGCGCGTGAGTGCGGCCGTGATGAAGTTACACGACATGAAAAATGCCAAAGATATTTTGCGCATTTCTACGGAAATCGACATGCTTGAATCGGATGCAGACCGCGTGATGCGTTCAGCGATTTCGCAATTGTTCCGTAATGAAAATGACTTTAAGCGCTTGATGAAACTCAAGGCGGTTTATGAGTTATTGGAAACAATCACGGATAAATGTGAGGATGTGGCTAACATCCTTGAAGGCATCGTTCTGGAAAACGCGTAATGACTCCGGTAGAGATGAGTATTTGGGTAGTAGCCCTGTTGGTGGGGCTAGCCTTGCTATTCGACTTTATGAATGGCTTTCATGATGCGGCAAACTCCATTGCGACAGTTGTATCAACGGGAGTTTTAAAGCCTCAGCACGCGGTGGCAATGGCGGCGTTTTTTAACTTCATCGCCATCATGATCTTTCAGTTAAAAGTGGCTGCGACAGTTGGCAAGGGAACGATTGACCCAGCCATTGTTGATCACTATGTGATTTTTGGTGCTTTGGTTGGTGCGATTGTTTGGAATGTGATCACTTGGTGGGGCGGTATTCCTTCAAGCTCTTCTCATGCTTTGATTGGTGGTTTGGTGGGTGCGGCTTTAGCCAAAGTAGGGCCATCCGCATTGATCACAGCGGGCGTAGTGAAGACGGTTGCTTTCATTTTGATTTCACCACTGTTGGGATTTTTATTTGGCGCACTCTTAATGCTGCTGTTCTCCTGGTTGTGCTTCAGAATGTCGCCAGCTCATGTGGATAGGTGGTTCCGTCGTTTCCAATTATTGTCAGCCTCTATGTACAGCTTGGGTCATGGTGGTAATGACGCACAAAAAACCATCGGTATTATTTGGTTACTGCTACTGACTGGTGGCTATATGTCTAGCGCTGATACTTCGCCACCAACCTGGGTCATTATTTCTTGTTACATAGCGATTGGCTTGGGAACTTTATTTGGTGGCTGGCGTATTGTGAAGACAATGGGTCAAAAAATCACCAAGCTCAAGCCTTTTGGAGGTTTCTGTGCTGAAACAGGTGGTGCCATGACCTTGTTCTTGGCAGGTGCTTTGGGTATCCCTGTATCAACAACACACACCATCACTGGTGCGATTGTCGGAGTAGGTTCAGCGCGTCGCATGTCATCTGTGCGTTGGGGCTTGGCCGGCAGCATTGTATGGGCATGGATTCTAACGATCCCAGCTTCTGGTTTGATGGCTGCAGCCGCATGGTGGGTTGGTAAGCAAGTATTGTAAAAATTAGAAATCTTGCAAAATAAAAAAGCCTGATTGAATCAGGCTTTTTTATTGATGTCATCAGAGAGTGACTAGATCATTTTTGAATAATCCGTCTTGCTTCTGTATACCGTTGTGACCAGTATGAGGATGTGATTTTTTCAAGGCGCACAGTACCTCCCTTTGATGGGGCATGAACAAAGCGTCCTTTGCCGACATAAATGCCTACATGAGAGTGACTACCACCTTGTGTATTAAAAAACACTAGGTCACCAGGTGCTGGGGTACTGTTGCCAAGAGATGTACCAATTTGCCCCATTTCTTCGGTTGTCCTGGGTAATTTTTTATTGGCAGTGTGTTGATAGACATACCCAATTAATCCACTGCAATCAAAGCCACCTTTGGGGGTGTTGCCACCATAACGATAAGGAACTCCAACCAAGCCAATAGCTGCGATAGAAATATCTTCTGTTCCTGCGCTAACTTCTTTATCGAAGTCAGGCAGTGATGAAAATCTAGGAAAAATGGCGCATGCAGACAAAATGCTGCAAGCGCCAAAAACAAACAATGTTTTCTTGATGCTCTGTAATGCCAATGAAAAAGAAGGCGAGAACTTCCTCGCCTTCTGAGTCGTAGGTTGATTAAAGAGCGTCTGCTGCATGGTCTGCAAGACGGGAGCGTTCGCCACGAGCCAGTGTCACGTGACCGCTGTGACGCCAGCCTTTAAAGCGATCAACCACATAGGTAAGACCTGATGAACCCTCGGTGAGGTAAGGGGTATCAATCTGTGCAATGTTACCTAGGCACACAATTTTTGTACCAGGACCAGCTCGGGTTACCAAGGTTTTCATTTGTTTAGGTGTTAAGTTTTGCGCTTCGTCGATGATCACAAATTTGCTCACGAATGTGCGACCACGCATGAAGTTCATACTTTTCACTTTGATGCGCGAACGAATTAATTCTTGAGTGGCAGCACGACCCCATTCACCAGCACCATCTTCGCTACGATGAAGCACTTCTAAGTTGTCATCAAATGCCCCCATCCAAGGCTGCATTTTTTCCTCTTCAGTACCTGGTAAGAAGCCAATGTCTTCGCCAACAGGCACGGTTGCACGAGTAATAATGATTTCGTTATAGCGCTTGCTGTCCAACACTTGTTCCAGTGCTGCTGCTAGTGCTAACAACGTTTTACCTGTACCAGCTTGACCTAATAAAGTAACAAAATCGATATCAGGGTTCATGAGCAGGTTCATCGCGAAGTTTTGTTCGCGATTGCGTGCTGTGATGCTCCAAACATTATTCTTTTGGTGGGAGAAGTCACGCAATGTTTGAAGCAGGGCGGTGCGACCTTGCACTTCTCTCACTTGGGCATAGAAAGGCGTGCCACCGTCAGAGTTTTCTTGATAGACAAATTGATTGACCATCATTTGTGCCACTGTGGGCCCTGTGACACGGTAGAACATCGTGCCTGATTTGGTGTCGCTCCAACTCTCCATATCTTTGCCATGCTTAGGCCAAAAATCAACAGGCAGTTGAAGTACGCCTGAGTACATCAAGTCGCGGTCTTCAAGTACTTGGTCATTAAAGTAATCTTCGGCAGGTAAACCTAAGGCGCGTGCCTTGATGCGCATATTGATGTCTTTGGACACCAAGACAACCTGACGGTCTTTGCGGCTTTGTTGTAACTCTCTGACAACACCTAAAATCATGTTGTCTGCTTTGCCTGTTGGTAAACCATCTGGCAAAGTGATGCTGCTTAATTGCACTTGGAAGTAAAGATTGCCTGTTGCATCTTTATTACCTAATTTATTGAGTGGTATGCCGTCTTCTAGAACGCCACTTGTGTTGGCGACTAATTGATCTAAAGAACGACTAACCGTACGTGCATTGCGAGCAACTTCGCTCATGCCTTTTTTGTGGTTGTCTAGCTCTTCAAGTGTCATCATGGGTAGATACACATCATGCTCTTCGAACCGGAAGAGGGCTGATGGATCGTGCATTAATACGTTCGTATCTAGTACAAACATGCGGATGATGCCATCGTCTGGAATCTTTCGTACGCGTGGAGATGACTTCACCACATTGCCCGAAGACTTCTTGCTCGATTTGCTAGGGGCTCTCATCTTCTCAATAGCAATGTCTGCTAGTGATTGTGAGTTGTCGGTTTCGACATCAAAACTTGCTGAACCTTCTGCTAATTCTGTAACTTCTTCTACTTCCTCAACTTCAATTCTTTTTGGTCGTTTCTTTAAGTCTGCTTTTGGTTGACGACTGATGTTTACTTTATCTGCTGCTTGAGTTGGGATGGGTGGCAGAGGCATTCCGAAGGTCTCCTAATAAAGAAAAAGCCGCCTACCTGGTGGGGTGGCGGCTTGTGAGGTAAAGGTATTTTTCAACATCTAGGTGATAAGTTATCCTAATTTTTATGACAATGCAATCATAAAGCGATGGCAGCCTTCAAAACGTCCTGAACATGACCTGGAATCTTGAGTCCACGCCATTCGTGTCTTAAGATACCTTGCTCATCAATCAAGAAAGTGCTGCGTTCTATACCCCTGACTTGCTTGCCGTACATGTTTTTCATTTTCATGACACCAAACATCTGGCATAGGGTTTCTTCTGTATCGGCCAGTAACTCAAAAGGAAGTTCAATTTTTCTTTTGAAGTTTTCATGAGACTTTAGGTTGTCTCTAGAGATGCCCACAACCAAAGTATTCGCTTTGGTGAACTCTTCAATCGTATCTCTGAACTCCATGGATTCAACAGTGCAACCAGGGGTTGAGTCTTTAGGGTAGAAATACATGACAACCTTGCGACCCTGGCAGGCGGTTGGGCTGAAAACCAAACCACTGGTGGCAGGGATCTCAAAGTAGGGTATTGGTTTACCAAGTGCTACGGTCATACAGTCTCCATTATTTAATTTTTGTTGGTATAACTGTATTTATATCAGACTTATTCTACAAATCTCTTGTTTTTGTCATTTTTCAATGAGTAGCGCTGCAATCACATTGCGCCCCTCAGCCATCAAGATATTGTAGGTGCGGCAAGCAGCCTGTAAATCCATGGTTTCAATGCCAATTCTGGCTTGAATGAGGGGTTTTAAGAGTTCGGGTTGGGGGAATCGTATCTTCTGACCGCTACCAAAGATCACCACAGCAGGCTTTTGGCTGGCAATCAGGGCAAAATCCTCGGATTTGAGGTCTTCAAAGCGGTTGCAAGACCATTCTAGGACTGGGCCTTCTGGGCCCAAAATGATTGAATGGTCATAACGTTGAGCATTGATTTCTATGTAATTAGGCCCATAAGCTGAAACCGTATTTAAGGTGGGTTGTCGATCCGGTTGTAGTTTCACTTGGGTATGCCCTCAGGCTCTGTCATAATTACAAAATTATAAATAAATTAAGACTTTATAGTGTTTCTATAAGACTTTAAGTGACTATTGTGAAAGAAATAAAAAAATCCTCCAAATTAAACAACGTTTGTTACGACATACGTGGACCGGTTCTCGAACTTGCTCAGCAAATGGAGGAAGAAGGTCAGAAAATTATCAAGCTCAATATTGGTAATGTGGGGGTATTTGGTTTTGATCCACCTGAAGAAATTCAGTTGGACATGATTCGTAATTTGCCAAATTCAGCAGCTTATTCAGATTCCAAAGGTATTTTCTCAGCTCGTAAAGCAATCATGCATTACTGCCAAGAGAAGGGTATCCAAGGTGTGACTTTGGATGACATCTATACAGGCAATGGTGTTTCTGAGTTAATCGTATTGGCAATGAACGCCTTGCTCAATGTTGGTGATGAGGTGTTGGTCCCAGCACCTGATTACCCGCTATGGACTGCTGCAGTGAGTTTGTCAGGGGGTTCTCCTAAGCATTACTTATGTGATGAGTCGAATGAGTGGGCTCCTGATATTGCTGATATCAAATCAAAAATCACTTCAAAGACCAAAGCGATTGTGGTGATCAACCCAAACAATCCAACGGGTGCTTTGTATGGTGATGCTGTTCTAAAAGAAATTATCGCTGTGGCTCGTGAGCATGGTTTGATCATTTTTGCTGATGAGATTTACGACAAAACTTTGTTTGATGGTGTGCAACATACGTCGATTGGTGCTTTATCCACCGATGTTGTGACTGTGACCTTCAATGGTTTATCTAAAAACTATCGCTCGTGTGGATATCGCTCTGGCTGGATGGTGGTATCTGGCGACAAGAGTGGGGCCAAGGACTACATTGAAGGTTTAAATATGTTGTCGTCCATGCGCCTCTGCGCCAACGTGCCAGGCCAAAATGCGATTCAAACAGCCTTGGGTGGTTACCAGAGCATCAATGATTTAGTGGCAGAAGGCGGACGTTTGCGTCGTCAAAGAGATCTTGCTTGGGAGTTAGTCACTCAAATCCCTGGTGTGACCTGTGTGAAGCCCAAAGCGGCTTTGTACTTGTTTCCTAAATTAGATCCAGAGATGTATCCGATTGAGAACGATCAAGAGTTCATTGCAACTTTGTTGCGTGAAGAGAAAGTTCTGCTCGTTCAAGGTAGTGGTTTTAATTGGCCTCACCCAGATCATTTCAGAATTGTATTTTTGCCTCACGAAGATGTACTACGTGAAGCCATCGGAAGGCTGGCTAAGTTCCTAGAGCGTTATCGTCAGAAGTACGGCAAAAAATAATTAAAGTTATAAAAATTAATCAAATTCATTTTTCACATTTACTAAGTAAGAGCTTTTATTCATGAAACCTATTCAAGTTGGCCTTTTGGGCATCGGTACTGTTGGTGGTGGTGTATTTACTGTTCTAGATCGTAATCAGGAAGAAATTACGCGTCGTGCAGGTCGTGGCATTCAGATCCGCACGGTGGCTGACTTAGATACAAAGCGTGCCGAAGAGTTGGTGAAAGGTCGTGCCAAGGTGGTTAATGACGCCAAATTGGTAGTCAATGACCCTGAGATTGATGTGGTGGTGGAGTTGATTGGTGGTTACGGTATCGCTAAAGAATTGGTGTTGGCAGCCATTAACAATGGCAAGCATGTAGTGACAGCCAATAAGGCTCTTTTAGCAGTTCACGGTAATGAGATTTTTGCAGCTGCTCAAGCCAAAGGTGTGACTGTGAACTTTGAGGCGGCTGTGGCTGGTGGTATTCCTATCATCAAGGCTTTGCGTGAAGGTTTAACAGCGAATCGTATTGAATGGATTGCGGGCATCATCAACGGTACAACTAACTTCATTTTGTCTGAGATGCGCGACAAAGGTTTGGACTTTGATGTGGTATTGAAGGAAGCGCAGCGCCTGGGTTACGCAGAAGCTGATCCTACATTCGATATTGAAGGTGTTGATGCTGCCCACAAGGCAACCATTATGAGTGCGATTGCTTTTGGTATTCCGATGCAATTTGACAAAGCTCACGTTGAAGGTATTACTAAATTGTCAGCGGTGGATATTAAGTACGCAGAGCAATTGGGATATCGCATCAAGCTATTGGGTATTACGAAAAAAACCAAAGATGGCATTGAGTTACGTGTCCATCCAACATTGATTCCGGCTAAGCGTTTGATTGCTAACGTTGAGGGTGCCATGAATGCTGTGCAAGTCATGGGTGATGCTGTGGGTACAACGCTTTACTACGGTAAAGGTGCTGGCTCAGAGCCTACTGCCTCAGCAGTCATCGCTGACTTGGTCGACGTGGCTCGTTTGCAAACTGCTGACCCTGAGCATCGCGTGCCACATTTGGCATTCCAGCCAGGTTCTATGGTGAACACAAGCATCATGCCAATGGGTGAGGTGACAACTAGTTACTACTTACGCCTACGCGTGGCAGACGTGGCTGGTGTATTGGCTGACATTACTCGCATTCTGGCTGATAACGGTATTTCAATTGATGCCATGTTGCAACGTGAAGCAGGTGATGGTGAGAAGCAAACTGACTTGATCATGTTGACTCACGAAACCAAAGAGAAAAACATTTTGGCTGCGATTGCTAAGGTAGAGGCCTTGAAAACTGTAGAAGGTTCTGTCACAAAGATTCGTTTGGAAAATTTAAGTTAATTATTCATCAATGCATTACATATCAACACGCGGTCATAACTCGCATCAAACTTTTTCTCAGATTCTTCTGGGTGGCTTGGCTGCCGATGGCGGCTTATATTTGCCATCTAAGTATCCGACGGTCACATCTGCTCAGCTAGATGCTTGGCGTGGCTTATCTTATGCAGATTTGGCTTTTGAGGTTTT
>CAYFKY010000026.1:0-9835 GCA_964343915.1 uncultured Polynucleobacter sp.
CTGAATGCGCCAAAGATTTGAAGACATCAGTAAATTAATGAGATTGTTTGATCCAAGATTTGCAAATAAAGAATAAGCTTGCGTTAACTTGAATTACTTAAACATTCTCTTAAGACTACCATCACGAATCACATAATGATGCCAAAGACTTGCGGCAACATGAAGAGCCACAAGCAAATAAAGAGAATTACTCAAAAGTTCATGAACTTCTTTAATGATTTTTTTAATTTGCCTATCAGGCGATATGATTTCTGGGAGTACATAACCCAAAAATGAAACTTCCTTAGCGCCAGCCTGTAAAAGCAATACACCTGTGATTGGAATGGCCAGCATCAGAACATAAAGTGCTAAATGAACTAACTTCATCAAAGTAACCTGCCAATCAATCTGACTCTCTGGCAGTGGTTGTTTAAAGCTTAGCCTAGCGATGACACGAAAAAATAAAAAGATTAAGACTAATTGGCCAATAAAAATATGTAGGTTCTTTAGTTCAGAACGTAGATCAGTACCTTTCGGAATTACCTCTCGAACCTCAATGCTGATCGCAGCAACCGCAATCAGAAGAAACATCAACCAATGAATAAGAATTTGTAACTTTGGATATCTTTGTATAGTCATTCCTAACTATAGCACTGAGAGATTGGCCTGCCCAGCACGATTCGAACGTGCGACCTACGCCTTAGAAGGGCGGTGCTCTATCCAGCTGAGCTATGGGCAGTCATTGAACTGAAGTGAGGATTATAGCGGAGGTCATCAAGTCACTCACTATTAGCAACAATTAAAATAAATGCTTCTATTTTTCTGAGTTTCTGATTTTTATCATGTCTGAAATCACCATCTATCACAACCCTAAATGCAAAACATCTCGTGATGTTTTAGAAATGATTCGCGCCAAAGGTATAGAACCCAATGTGGTTTTGTATCTTCAGCATCCACCAACTGAATCTGAACTACGTACGTTAATCAAATGTACTGGTGAATCAGTTAGAAATATTCTTCGTCAAAAAGGTACACCCTACGACGAATTAGATTTAGGCAACGCTAAATGGACTGAAGATGAATTAATTAACTTCATCTTAGAGCACCCTATTTTGTTAAATCGCCCCATTGTTTCAAATGGATCTCTTGCACGACTTTGTCGTCCCATTGAATTTGTCCTAGATGTACTGAAATAAAACACTTTTAAATGGGTTAAATTTTGATGTTCTAGACATAATTTGCATCGTTTTGGTGCGCATTTTTATCTTGTCTAGGGGTCGATATATAGCTAGCCTTAGTCATCAAATGATGATTTCTCAAGGGAGAGAAAAATGGGTGAACTAGATCAAGAAAGCTATGACAAACTGGCTGCGCTCATCAAAGCAGGCGATATCAAGCTTGATAGCCTACGTGAGATGACATACGATGATTTAGAAGTACTTTGTAATCAATTGCTTAAGTGGAAATTGTTTGTTGCCAACAAAGAATATGTTGGCGAAGCCATCGAGCAATACATGACTAGTTCACTCAACTAATTTAACTGTCTTGAACAAAAGCGCCACCTCAAAAATGGCGCTTTTTTCAATTCTAAGAGGCCAATTAGGGCCTTAATTCTGATGAGTTTAGCTCTTGAGGGCTGCTTGAGTGCCCTACTGATCTCATTAACGTCAAAATTTCTCTTGGTAATGTATGAGGAGCTTCTTTGAAACCCATCTTTAATTCAGGCACGTATTTACTGATTTCTTCTGAACCATAAAACTTCATAGACCAGTTAGAGAAACGACGCTTAGCCAGCCTATCAATATCAAGTACCTGAATATCTTTGTGGCGGTGATCAGCACATATTGACTTCCAAACTGGCTCAATACATTGTGGATAGCCTTCTAGGATCTGGCCGTACACACCGCTGTCATAGAAAAGAACACCCGTGACACCTAATTTTTTATTTTTATGAACCGCGTCTTCTAGTAAGTTCATCAAACCCAAGATACCCACATCACTGGTGGCCTTACTAACGTAACTTAATTCAATGAGCTCTTGTGAATTGAAGCCTGAGAAATCGATCTGTGAATCTTCTGAAAATGGCATGTTGCACTAACTAATAACTGGTCGAAATTGATACTTTTAAAAATTGCGATGATTCTAATAAATATATTGAACAAGAACTATGGGTACAAGCCCTATGTCTATTTCATTAGTTGGACAATATTGACATATATCAATTAAATCTAACTGTTATTTGTTACAAAAGTGTGACGCGACAAAGCTTGCTCATAGCAATACTTAGTCACCATGAACGCAACGATTAAGGCAATCCGTTAGATTATTTGACTTGGAATTTTGATGCCAGGAAGGCTAGAAAAGTGGTCGGAGTACAAGGATTCGAACCTTGGACCCCCTGGTCCCAAACCAGGTGCGCTACCAGACTGCGCCACACTCCGACTAAGACCGATATTGTAACCTACCGAGGTCTTTTTTAGCAAATTCTAGACGGGTTTGTATTCTAGAGCCTTTATTTACAAGGCTTTAGTTACATGAGACTTCAATACTTTTGCGCTCAGCAGATAACTTAGCCATGATCTTAAAACGATCTTCGAGGCTGTTTTCAATGAAGTACTTCAGCACAAACATGGGTAAATGAGAATCTGGCTCTAAAACACCCTCATACCTAATCACGCTACCAAGCGTATTAGGCTCGACAAACCACTTACCTGAAAATCTTTTAGAGTCACCCTTAATTTGATTGAACTCCGTACCCTTCATTGGATATTCGGTATATTCAATCAAGGTATGTAACTTCACCGTAAAAAATAAAATCTTTTCTTCAGCTGAGCGCTCAACCAATACTTTATTGCTAGATATACGGGTTGGCTTAGACTCCGTGACACCAGGGACTTTCTTCGCTGCCTCATAATCGGTTAAGTAGCGATATGCTTGGCAAGCGGTGAGCGGAGATTGATAACTCGCAGCAAATAAAAAAGTGTCATCTTGGCGAATCACTTTTGCTTGAACATTAAATCGATCAAAGTCACCATCGGCATATGCTATCTGGCTAATCAGCAAAGTAACCTGCGCAACTAACGTAATTATTTTTCTCATAAGCTCATCATAATCTTAGATATCAACAAATTATCAAAAGATTTACATACGATTAAGTAGTTAAATGATGTAACTCAATTACTGTTCGAATTGATTGATGCGCGCGGCCCGCCAACTCCTGTCGCGAATCCACACCACACAAGGGCTCTAAGATATGTACATGCACTTCCATGTCTGATGATTTGAGCATTTTTTTAATCGAATCCACTAGCCCCATTTCACCAATAAAGGCTGTGACATCTGAATATCTACCCTTCTCTTTATATGCAATACAAATAGGTATGACTCTGGTCTTTGATTGAATGGCTGCTTGCAATAAATTTGATCTAAAAGGCAGCACTGACTTTCCGTCAGTTGAAGTTCCCTCAGGAAAAATACAAAGCACCTTATGATCACTTAGATAACTGGACATCAGACTCAAAACTCTTTTGATATCTGATATTTTTTCCCTAACGATAAAGATGGTGCCAATTCTTCTGGCAATCCACCCAAAGATGGGCCACTTCGCCACATCCGATTTAGCAACAAATATAGCGGGCGACACCGTATTAATCACATGGATATCAATCCAAGAAATATGGTTTGAAACCATCAAAGCCGATTGTTGATCATTCAACAGTTCGCGGTTGCCATGGATCGTCAAACGAATATTGAAAATACTTAACAAAGTTCTAGACCAACTTTGAATGCATTTTGATCTGAGCGAATACGGTAAAAATGGAATTATTAGGCATTGAACGCAAGCGCTCAGAATATGTCCCATTAATAGAAATACTTTCATGGCAGTAGCATCTCATATGACTATGTCATAAATGTGACATTGATTTGTCATCTTAGTTTCAAATAAGTCATGCCAAATGGCTACTCATGAATCATTACAGAGCGATTTGGATCTCAGACGTCCATTTAGGCACATCAGGCTGCCAAGCAAAATATCTCCTTGATTTCTTAAAACACAACGACGCAGATAAGTTTTACTTGGTTGGCGACATCATTGATGGCTGGCAACTTAAAAAACGTTGGTTTTGGCCACAAGCACACAACGATGTAGTGCAAAAACTGTTACGTAAAGCGCGTAAAGGTGCTGAAGTCATTTATATCCCGGGTAACCACGATGAAATGGCACGCCAATTTTTTGGCATGAGTTTTGGCGATATTCGTATTGAAGATGAAGTGATTCATATCACTGCAGATGGCAAACGCTTGTGGATCACGCATGGCGACTTGTTTGACAGCGTGATGCAATATGCCAAATGGTTAGCCTATGTGGGTGACACACTCTATACATTTATTTTGTGGGTCAACGGTTGGTTCAATAAATTCCGTGCACGCATGGGTCTTAACTATTGGTCTTTATCTCAATACCTGAAACATTCCGTCAAGAATGCTGTGAGCTTCATTGCTGATTTTGAAATGATCATGGCCAGAGAAGCTCGCATCAGAGATTGCGATGGCGTTGTTTGCGGCCACATCCACAAAGCTGAAATACGCACGATTGACGGCTTACTCTACTGCAATGATGGTGATTGGGTGGAAAGTTTGACCGCCCTAGTAGAAACAACGAGTGGCGAACTACAAATTGTTCATTGGCCAAAAATTCTTGAAGATGAGCCTGTCAAGGCTTCATTTAATCCTCAACCAGAAATAATTCAATTAACGGAGATTGCATGATGAAGATCATGATTGTGACGGATGCATGGGAACCACAAGTGAATGGCGTGGTTAGAACTCTCAAACAAACTATGCACGAACTAAAAAAAATGGGGCATGTGATTGAGATGATCACACCATTAGAATTTAAAACCATTCCCTGCCCTACTTATCCAGATATTTCTTTATCGCTATTTCCAGGTAAAAAAGTTCGCCAAAAAATGGAATCTTTTTCTCCGGATGCGATTCATATTGCGACTGAAGGTCCTTTAGGCATTGCAGCCAGAGCTTATGCAATCAAACATCGTTTGCCGTTTACAACCGCCTATCACACCAGATTTCCTGAATACGTCAAAGCAAGAACTGGTATTCCATTGGCAGTTACTTATAAGTTTTTACGCTGGTTCCATGATCCATCCCTAGCAGTGATGGCGCCTACTGACGTGGTTGTGAAAGATCTAGAGTCTTACGGATTTACCAATGTGGTTCTTTGGACTCGCGGAGTAGACCTAGAAATCTTCAAGATGCAAGAATCCAAAGAAATAGATACCGCCCATCCAATTTTTTTATACGTTGGTCGTGTAGCTGTAGAAAAGAATATTGAAGCATTTTTAGAACTTAAATTACCTGGTTCGAAATGGGTGGTTGGTGACGGCCCTGCCTTAGCAGGCCTTAAAGCAAAGTACCCAGAGGTTAATTATTTAGGAGTACTTCAACAAGAAAAACTGGCTAAGGTATATGCAGCAGCCGATGTTTTTGTATTCCCTAGCAAAACAGATACATTTGGCTTGGTCCTACTAGAAGCCATGGCGTGTGGCTTACCAGTTGCAGCTTACCCTGTCACCGGTCCAATTGATGTGATTGGCGACTCAAAAGCAGGCGCTATGAATAATGATCTTCGTGAAGCCTGTTTAGAAGCTCTCACAATCCCTAGAGAAGTTGCTCGCGCTCATGCTGAAAAGTTCTCATGGCAAGCAGCTAGCGAACAGTTTGCTAATCACTTACGCCCAGTTGAAAGTCACATTACTGTCAAATTGGCGTCATTAGCCTGACATATAAGCCCTCTAAATTATGACCATATCGACTATCGCAGGTTAAAAAATATGAGAGAACTACCTAACCCTTTATCTCTGTTCACAGAGTCCTTAACAAAACATAAAACAGCTAAGAAGACGATGTCAGAGAGAATCGCGCCACTACAAAAGATCCTACAAGAAAAAATGGGGCGCTTACAGATCAATGAAAGAGCTAAAGCACACACAAAGCCAGTTCAGGCTCCAGCAGTTCAAACAACAAAAGCAAGCCCTATCAGCGTTACCTGGGCTCGCCATCAAGATGAAGTAAAAGAAGCGCAACGCTTACGCTATAAAGTATTTGCCGAGGAGATGGGCGCACGTTTAAAGCCTTCAACTGAAGGCTTAGACGTAGATATTTTTGATAACTTTTGCGAGCATTTATTGGTTCGCGATAACGAAACATTAAAAGTTATCGGCACATACAGAGCATTGCCTCCGCATCAAGCGAAACAAATGGGTTGTCTGTACTCAGACTCTGAGTTTGATTTAACCCGCTTGCGTCACTTACGTCACAAGATGGTAGAGGTAGGTCGCTCATGTGTTCACAGAGATTACCGCTCAGGTGGCGTCATCATGGCCTTGTGGAGTGGTCTTGGTCAATACATGAAAAAGAATCATTACGAAGTGATGTTGGGTTGCGCTTCTGTACAAATGGGTGATGGTGGTCACTACGCTGCCAGCCTTGCAAAAATGCTCAGCACAGAACAACACTTAACAGATATTGAGTACCGTGTATTCCCACGCTTAGCACTTCCTGTTGAAGAACTTAATAGCTCATTAGAAGTTGAACCACCTGCATTGATCAAAGGTTACTTAAGATTAGGTGCAAAGATTTGCGGAAACCCTGCTTGGGATCCAGACTTCAATACGGCTGACTTTTTAACGATGCTGCGTTTGGATGACATTCATCCAAGATATGCCAAGCATTTCTTAGCTGATTAATTAGTTAATGTTCTGAGTTGATTCAGATTAGAAGATCTGAATCTGAAGTTCCCGGCCGATTTTTGCCCAATCGGCCGATTCTTTTTCTAAGCCAAATTGAGTCAGTGGATTAGCCTTTACCCAATCTTTGGGAACTTTGATGACAAAACCACTACCCTCTTCTTTCACACTAATGGGCGGTATACCCACATCATCACGCCTTCTGCAAATAACATGCGCCAGTCTTAATGAAAATAGCATGCGCCAATCAATGTAGCTAGAGCTCACAGAAATCTTGCCAAGCTTGCCAGTATGACCCAACAAAAGAGCCGCTAACCTGGCTTGATCTAGCTTTGAGAAACCTGGCATATCAGCATGTGTAGCAATATACGCAGAATGCTTGTGGTAACCGTTATGAGTAATCGTCAAACCAATTTCATGTAATTTTGCGGCCCAAGAAAGAATTTGCAAATTATCTTTGCGATCTTCATGTTTTGGCTTAGGGAATTGATTCAAGAAATAAAGAGCTACATCACTCACTCTCGTGGCCTGGGCTCGATCAACAGCATAACGTTGCATGAACTGCTCAACAGTCACATAGCGCATATCATGATGCTGAGATCGTCCAATTAAGTCATACAGCACGCCTAAACGCAAGGCAGCTTCAGTCACTTCCATGCGCTCAATGCCCAACTCATCAAAGGCAGCCAACATAATAGCTAGACCACCAGGCAATACTGGTTTACGTTCGTTTTTTAAACCCAACAAGGTACAACGGTCAACGTACTCCGCCTCAATCAAGGCTTTCTTTAGTTGTATCAAGCCATCGCGAGTGATAAGACCACCCATGTCATCAACAGGCAGATCATGAGCTGGTCCATTAAAACCATTGAGCGCAATTAACTCAGCAATTGCTCTTGCTGTGCCTGATGAACCAATCGATTGCTTCCACCCTGCTTTTTGAAATTGAGAAGCGATAACCTGAATCTCTCTTCTAGCAGCCAATTGCGCTTGTTTAAAACTATGCGCATCCACCAAACCACCAGGAAAATAGTCTTGACTGTGTGAAACACAGCCAATGTATAAAGACTCCATTAATTTAGGCTCATAACCTTCACCAATAATGAATTCTGTTGAACCCCCACCAATATCCAAGACAAAGCGCTTGCCATCACAAGCAGGCGCATCATGCGAGGCGCCAATATAAATCAGTCTTGCCTCTTCTCGCCCAGCAATCACCTCAATGGGAAAGCCCAATAATTTCTGAGCTTCTTGAATAAATTGGTCCGCATTTCTAGCCACGCGCAATGTATTAGTAGCAACCGCTCTCACCTGCTTAGGGTCAAAGTTTTTTATACGATCGCCAAAGCGATGAATCGCAGCCAAACCACGTGCAATCGATTTTTGATCTAACTTTTTGTCATCATTTAAACCAGCCGCTAAACGCACAGACTCTCTGAGAGTGTCAATGGGCTGCAACTGAGTACCCGATGGCGACTGAATCACGCGGGCAATCACCATCCTAAAACTATTCGAACCTAAGTCTACGGCTGCAACCAGGTGCTCTTTGGATGGGTCTTTTAAAAAATTCTTCACAAATAACTAATTTAATAAGCTTTTTAGATAGATAGCTAGATTATGACTTTAATGTGACAAGAACATGAAAATATGAATTCACAATTCTGTCACATTAATGACACATACCTTTGCAACACTAATGGTATGCAGACAAAAATCCCACTATTGAATAGAGAACTAGGCGTCCTTGAGTTTAATTCAAGGGTCTTGGCTCAAGCTGAGGATCCTAAAACGCCTCTTTTGGAGCGCCTTCGGTTTGTCTGTATTGTGTCATCAAATATGGATGAGTTCTTTGAAATCAGGATGTCTGGCCTCAAAGAGCAACTTAAAAGCAACTCTAAAAACAAGACTCCAGATGGCTTATCAATCACAGAGGCTTACAAAGTAGTCACCGCTCAAGCCCATGACCTGGTCGCTAGAAAATATCGTTTACTACAAGAAGAGATTATTCCTAAGCTCAACAAGGAAGGGGTTGGATTCTTTACCAGCACACAATGGACGCCAGCACAAAGAGCTTGGGCAAAAAACTTCTTCCATCAAGAGCTAGTCCCTCTTCTAACGCCAATTGCTCTAGATCCCGCCCATCCATTTCCAAAAGTCATCAATAAAAGTTTGAACTTTTTTGTCACTTTAGAAGGTGAAGATTCTTTTGGCAGAAAACCAAAATTAGCAGTTGTTCAGGCGCCAAGATCACTCCCACGCGTGGTGCCAATGCCTAAGCATCTGTGCGACCAACCGTTTGGCTTTGTCTTATTGTCATCATTCATGCAAGCGTTTGTACCTGAATTATTCCAAGGCATGACAGTCACCGGTTGCCATCAATTTAGAGTGACGCGCAACTCTGATTTGTTTGTATCAGAAGATGACATCACAGACTTAAGAGAGGCACTACAAGGCGAACTCCCTACCCGCCACCTAGGTGATGCTGTTCGTTTAGAAATCACAGCAGATATGCCAGAAGACTTAACTGATTACCTTCTCAAAGTGGAGAGCCTCAATCGAGAAGACTGTTACCAAGTCAACGGTCCCGTGAATTTGGTGCGCTTGGTGCAAATCCCAGATTTGGTAGATATTCCAAAATTCAAGTTCCCAAGCCATCAACCAACTCAATCTGTTGAGTTAGCTACCGGCGAAAGCTTGCTAGACAAAATTAGTCGTCAGGATATTTTGTTGCATCACCCCTACCAGAGCTTTGACCCCGTCCTCAAGATGCTCAAAGAAGCTGCTAAAGATCCCAATGTATTAGCCATTAAACAAACGGTGTATCGCACCGGTGAGCAGTCATTGGTGATGGATGCGTTAATGGAAGCTGCCAAAAATGGTAAAGAAGTCACAGTGGTGGTTGAGCTATTAGCGCGCTTTGACGAACAAACCAACATTGGCTGGGCCGCCAAATTAGAAGCAGTTGGCGCACATGTGGTTTATGGTGTTGTGGGCCATAAGTGCCACGCGAAGATGTTGTTAGTGGTACGCAAAGAAACCATTCCAGCAGAAGGTCGTCGCAAAGCTAAAACTGTTTTAAGACGCTATGC
>CAYFKY010000027.1:0-5468 GCA_964343915.1 uncultured Polynucleobacter sp.
CATCCAGATGTGTTTAACGTCTTGTTGCAGGTTTTGGATGATGGTCGTATGACTGATGGTCAGGGTCGTACAGTTGATTTTAAAAACACTGTGATTGTGATGACCAGCAATCTAGGATCTCAGATGATTCAGTCTATGAGTGGTAAGCCTCAAGACAAAATCAAGGAAGCGGTGATGGGAGATGTGAAAGAGCATTTTCGTCCAGAATTCTTAAATCGTATTGATGAAGTGGTTGTATTCCATGGTCTTGACCAGAAGAACATTGCATCGATTGCTAAGATTCAATTGAAGCGTCTCAGTGAGCGCTTGGCCAAAATGGATATGGTTTTGGAAGTTAGTGATGCTGCTTTGGCAAGAGTGTCGGAAGCCGGCTACGATCCAGTGTTTGGTGCAAGGCCTCTTAAGAGAGCCATTCAGCAATACATTGAGAATCCAGTGGCCAAGTTAATCTTGGAAGGCAAGTTTGGTCCTAAAGATATTGTGCCTGTCGATGTCGATAAAAAAGGTGCATTCATGTTTGACCGAGTTGTTCACTAAAGCTAACTAAACAGCAGTTAGACGCAAGTCGTAGTAACATCAGCCAATGACTATTCGCAAAGACGCGGAGGTTATTGGCTTAGTTAGCTTAGCCCATGGTACCTCTCATTTTTATCATTTAATCCTAGCACCACTGTTCCCTTGGCTAAAGCTTGAGTTTGGCTTGAGCTATGCTGAGCTTGGGTTTTTAATGACCATGTTCTTTGTGGTGTCCACCATTATTCAGGCTGCTGCGGGTTTTTGGGTGGATCACTCGGGACCACTCAAAGTTCTTTTTTTTGGTGTCGGCTCTTTAGCAGTTTCTGCTTTATTGCTTGCCACAGCTGATGGTTACACAGGTTTGTTAATCGGGGCTGCCATTGCGGGCATGGGTAATGGGGTATTTCATCCAGCCGACTACACATTGTTAAACCGAAGAGTCTCACCAGAGCGAGTGGCTCATGCGTACTCGATGCATGGGGTCTCAGGTGCTTTGGGTTGGGCGGTCTCACCTGCAGTATTGGTCAGTGTTACAACGCTGGCAGGTTGGAGGCAGGCTTTATTGACGGCTGCTTTGATTGCTAGCGCCATTTTGATTCTTTTATTTGTTAGACGTCAGGTTTTGTTGGGCACAGAAGAGCAAAGAGCTCATGAGGCTCATATTAAAAAGAATGGCTCCCCATTCTCACTTAGTTTTTTAAAGTTAAAAACTGTTTGGCTTTGTTGGGGATTTTTTTTCTTGAGTGCTCTGGCATTAAGTGGTGTACAAAGTTTTGCACCAACAGCGATGCAATTACTCTATGACCTTCCTGTTGCACTGACAACCACAGCATATTCTTCCTACATGTTGGCTAGTGCAGGCGGCATGTTCCTGGGTGGTTTCATTGCTGCTCGTGCAAAGGCACCCGATCGTATTATTGCAATTGGATTTGTCACGGCTAGCGCAATTTCTGTATTGATTTCATTAACCTGGGTATCAGGTTCAACCATGATGAGTTTGTTCACATTCATGGGATTTTGCGTTGGTATCTCAGGACCATCTAGAGATTTGATGATTCGAACTGCAACACCCAAGGAAGCCTCTGGCAGAGTGTTTGGTATTGTGTATTCAGGTTTAGATTCTGGTTTGGCCTTGGGGCCACTACTGTTTGGTTTGTTGATGGACTGGAGTTTGGTGCCAGGGGTCTTTATCTTAATAGCGGGCTTTTTGCTATCAGCCTTGCTGACAGCATATCGAGTAGGCGAAAATAATCGCACACAGCAATTAAAAAATACGTCAATTTAAGTTTGGGAGAGTTTGAATGAGTTTTGCGACCACAGATATTTGTGATGCTAATGAAGATCTAATTACAAAAGGTGAGTTACGTGTATGCGCACCAGTTTTTAAGGCATATGGTGGCTTGAGCCAGTTCAAGGGTGCTGCAGTGACCCTAAAAGTATTTGAAGACAATACATGGGTTAGAACTCTTTTGGATGAGCCAGGTCAAGGTCGCGTTTTGGTCATTGATGGCGGTGGTTCAATGCGTTGTGCTTTAGTTGGCGGTAATTTAGGTGTTTTAGCTGAGAAGAATGGTTGGGCTGGCATCTTGGTGAATGGCTGTGTGCGAGACACCCTTGAGCTAGCCGAATCGAAGGTGGGTATTCGTGCTTTGGCCACTCATCCTCAAAAGAGTGTGAAACGTAATGTCGGCGAAAGAGATCTTGTGGTTGATATTGCTGGTACAACCGTCAAGCCTGGTGACATGATTTATGCAGATGAAGATGGGGTGTTGGTTGCTGACCGCCCACTTATTTAAGTAAATTTCTTGTTGGGTGCTTGCATTGCAAGCTATGAATTAGCATTCCATAATATGGAATATTTAAAATAAGCCATTGATTCTAATGGCTTATTTTATTTGATGGCTACAAAATTAACACTTGCAATCTTCCAAACAAATACATAAACTCTTATATAAGACATAAGACACGGAAATTACTTTGGTATATGTCTTATGAACACATTTTTTGTTATTTACAGGGAGAGAAACATGTCAACACGTCAACAAGAAATCGATGCATTGCAAAAGGATTGGGATACAAACCCACGTTGGAAAGGTATTAAGCGTGGTTACACAGCAGCTGACGTAGTTCGTCTACGTGGTTCTTTCCAAATTGAGCACACATTGGCTCGTCGTGGCGCAGAAAAACTATGGAACTTGGTTAACAACGAGCCATACGTTAACTGTTTAGGCGCTTTGACTGGTGGTCAAGCAATGCAACAAGTTAAAGCTGGTGTTAAGGCTATTTATTTGTCAGGTTGGCAAGTTGCTGCTGATAACAATACATATGCTTCTATGTATCCTGACCAATCTTTGTATCCAGTTGACTCAGTACCTAAGGTTGTTGAGCGTATCAACAACACATTCCGTCGTGCTGATGAAATTCAACACTCTAAAGGTATCGAAAAGGGTGACAAAGGTTATATCGATTGTTTCGCTCCTATCGTTGCTGACGCTGAAGCAGGTTTCGGTGGTGTATTGAACGCATTCGAATTGATGAAGTCTATGATCAAAGCTGGTGCTGCTGGCGTTCACTGGGAAGACCAATTGGCTTCTGTTAAGAAGTGTGGTCACATGGGCGGTAAAGTGTTGGTTCCAACACAAGAAGCTTGCCAAAAATTGATCGCTGCTCGTATGGCTGCTGACGTTTGTGGCGTACCTACATTGGTGATTGCTCGTACAGACGCTGAAGCTGCTGACTTGTTGACATCAGACTACGATGAAAACGACAAACCATTCTTGACAGGTGAGCGTACTGCAGAAGGTTTCTACAAGACTAAGAAAGGTCTTGATCAGGCTATTTCACGTGCTATCGCTTATGCTGAGTACGCTGACTTGGTATGGTGTGAGACTGGTACACCTGACCTTGAATTTGCTCGCAAGTTTGCTGAAGCTGTTCACGCTAAGCACCCAGGCAAGATGTTGGCATACAACTGCTCACCATCATTTAACTGGAAGAAAAACTTGGATGATGCAACGATTGCTAAGTTCCAACGTGAACTTGGTGCAATGGGTTACAAATATCAATTCATCACATTGGCTGGTATCCACTCTATGTGGTACAACATGTTTGACTTGGCTCAAGACTACGTTGCACGCGGTATGTCTGCATACGTTGAAAAAGTTCAAGAGCCTGAGTTCGCAGCTCGTGACCGTGGTTACACTTTCGTTTCACACCAACAAGAAGTTGGTACTGGTTACTTCGACGAAGTAACTACAGTGATTCAAGGTGGCGCTTCATCTGTAACAGCTTTGACTGGTTCAACAGAAGAAGAGCAGTTCCACTAAGAAGTCATTAACTCTGGCGTATCACGCCTTAGTTGATTAGCCCGGCCACAAGCCGGGCTTTTTTATTGCGCAAAAATTAAAGTGAGCGAAAATAACACCATGAATGCAAATTGCCCTTTATGTACTGCAGATGGTGGAGAGCTCATTTGGAAAAATGATGAGCTTCGTGTGATTTTGGCTAATGAGCCAGATTACCCAGGCTTTTGCCGCGTTATTTGGAACACTCACGTTTCGGAAATGACGAACCTTGCAATTCCTAATCGTTCAAGCTTGATGCAAGTTGTGATGAAGGTCGAGCAGGCGATTATTGATGTGATGCAACCAGATAAAGTGAATTTGGCAGCTTTGGGTAATATGGTGCCTCATTTGCATTGGCATGTTATTCCGAGATATCAGCAAGATAAAACATTTCCCGGTTCAGTTTGGTCGGCGCCTGTGAGAGATTCTGATGCAACGCATTTGGCAACCCAGTTTGCAAAAGTGCCAGCTCTCAAACAAAAAATAATTGATGTTTTAGGCGCGCACTAAATTGGCGATGAACCCAGAAAAACGCCGAGCTTTTTTTGAGGCGCTAAAGAGCAACAATCCCAAGCCAACAACCGAGCTTGAGTACAGCACACCGTTTGAGCTTTTGGCAGCAGTCTTACTATCTGCGCAAGCAACTGATGTTTCTGTGAATAAAGGGACACGCGTTTTATTTCCAATTGCTAATACTCCCAAAGCCATTTACGACTTGGGTGAGAAGGGCTTGATTCCCTACATACAGCACATTGGTTTATACAAAACAAAAGCAAAGCATCTAATTGAGACTTGCAGGCTATTGATGGAGCGTCATCATGGTGAGGTTCCTGAAGATCGTGAAGCTTTAGAGGCTTTGCCTGGAGTTGGTAGAAAAACAGCCAATGTCATTTTAAATACAGCTTTTGGCCATCCAACAATGGCAGTTGATACTCATATATTTAGAGTTTCTAATCGAACTGGATTGGCGCCTGGTAAGGATGTTCTAGCTGTAGAAATGGCTTTATTGAAGCGCGTGCCTAAAGAGTTTTTAATAGATGCCCATCATTGGTTAATTTTGCATGGTAGATATACGTGTAAGGCTAGAAAGCCAGAATGTGGTCACTGTATTGTTGAGCCTTTGTGTTCATTTAAAGAAAAGAATTTTTCAAAATGAGTTTATTTAATCCAAGTCGTGAAGAGGTCAGGCAGTTTTTTTGTGATGCTTGGGGTAAGCATCAAGCATCTGGCATTTTGACGCCAATGGAATCTATTGCCGCGCGTTGGATGGTTGAACATCCGGAGTATCACGCGCTTTTGAATGATCCACAGCAAGCGCAACAAGCAGAATACACACCAGAAAAAGGCCAAACTAATCCTTTCTTGCATTTATCGATGCACATGTCGATCACCGAGCAAGTTCAGATTGATCAGCCTCCTGGTATTCGTGAAGCTAGCAGGCAACTCACAGTCAAGCTAGATTCAGAGCATGAGGCTCAACACAAAATCATGGAATGTTTAGGGCAGGTTCTTTGGAGTGCTCAGCGTGATGGAACGCCGCCCGATATGGCTACTTACGTTGAGTTAATAAAGCGCTTACTGTAATTACTTTAGTTTTTCTTTGGCTCT
>CAYFKY010000027.1:5568-9472 GCA_964343915.1 uncultured Polynucleobacter sp.
TTGCGAATAAAGGCACCAATTTCTGGATAAACAATTTCACGCCAACGACGGCCTGAGAAAATGCCATAGTGACCTGCACCTTTAACTTCAAAGTGTTGCTTTTTGTTTTCAGCAATGTTCTTGCATAAACCATGGGCAGCCTTTGTTTGACCGCTACCAGAAATATCATCTAGTTCACCTTCTACAGTTAGTAGAGCTGTGGTCTTGATGTCTTGTGGTTTGACTAGCTTGCCACCAACTACCCATTTGCCTGTTGGTAATGAGAAGTCTTGGAATACTGTTTTAATTGTTTGCAGATAGTAATCTGCATCCATATCTAGAACGGCGTTGTATTCATCGTAGAACTCGATATGTGCTTGCGCATCATCTTTATCGCCTTTGACTAAGTCTTGGAAGTAATCCCAGTGTGACTGTAGATGGCGATCTGGGTTCATGGCAACGAAACCTGTGTGTTGCAAGAAGCCTGGGTATACACGGCGACCTGCACCAGGGTGTGGAGGCGGTACTGTGTACACAACATTGTTTTCAAACCATTCAAATGATTTATTGGTTGCCGTAGAGTTAACCATAGTTGGGCTCTTACGTGCATCAATTGGGCCACCCATCATGGTCATGGTTCTTGGTGTTACTTCACCATTCGAGGCCATTAGAGAAATCGCACCCAACACTGGAACTGTTGGTTGGCAAACAGATAGAACGTTTAAGTCTTTGGCACCAATTGCACGAATAAAGTCTTGGACATAGTGCACGTAGTCATCAAGCGTGAATGA
The DNA here is from genome assembly GCA_964343915.1 of uncultured Polynucleobacter sp. Lineage (GTDB taxonomy): Bacteria > Pseudomonadota > Gammaproteobacteria > Burkholderiales > Burkholderiaceae > Polynucleobacter. Next base: position 6,339 of record CAYFKY010000027.1, read on the forward strand.
GCCTTCTTCTAGTGGTACCAAGCGTGCATCAACCCAGTCTGTGATGTAAACCTTGTGATTTTGTAAAAGTGTACGAACTGTATCTCTCAAAAGCGTTGAGTGATGTCCTGATAAGGGGGCCACAATTAAAACAACTGGATCTTCTTTAAGTTTTTTGATGACGTTCACATCATCTGAAAAACGTTTAAAGCGCACTAATTTACAAAATGGCTTATCAACAACCGTGAACTCATTAATAGCAACAGGCTTGCCATGAGCCATCACAGTTTTGATTTTAAATTCTGGTTTTTCGTATTCTTTACCTAGGCGATAGAGTAGTTCGTAGCCTGCAGCGATGCGTGTTGCTGATGGTAAAAGTGACAGTGGATTGCTTGGGTTAACAAAGGTTTTGGCTGTAGCTTGTGCCCATGCGGTTAAAGGTTGCAGCAGGGCTCTTTGAAACTCTTGATATTGATACAGCATTCACTAATCTCCCGAAATCTAAAAAAGGTTCAATAACTACTTTTGAACTCGTGTGCTATTTGGCACTTTTTACACTAGGATTGATTATCCTCAAAAATATCAATTTGTGCAATGCAACATTTTGGTGCTAGAAGCCCCAAAATGTTGTCTAAGACATTGATTATTATGAGTTAAAGTACTGAAGCTACGGCCTTAGCCACACCGTCAATATTCTTGCTATTGAGGGCAGCTACACAGATTCGACCTGTAGAAACGGCATAAATGCCAAATTCAGCTCTTAGGCGCTCTACTTGGTCGGCAGTTAGGCCAGAGTAGGAGAACATACCTCTTTGGTCATTAACGAAGCCAAAATCACGTTTTGCACCAGCTTCAGCCAATTTGGATACCAAGGTATTACGCATCAATTTGATGCGATCACGCATTTCTGCTAATTCTTGTTCCCACATCGCGCGTAGTTCTGGGTCATTCAGTACTGTTGCAACAACGGTACCACCATGAATAGCAGGATTTGAGTAGTTAGTACGAATCACTCTCTTTAGCTGTGACATCACGCGAGTCGACTCATCTTTGCTCTCAGTCACAATAGATAGGGCACCAACACGCTCGCCGTACAAGGAGAATGATTTAGAGAATGAGCTAGACACAAAGAAACAAAGACCAGCATCAGCAAATAAGCGTACGGCAGCACCATCTTCATCAATACTATCTGCAAAGCCTTGGTACGCCATATCCAAGAATGGAATGAGGTCTTTCGCTTTACATAACGCAGCAACCTGTTGCCATTGGGCTGCAGTCAAATCAGCGCCGGTAGGGTTGTGGCAGCATGCATGAAGAAGAACTACAGATTTAGCAGGTAAAGCTTCTAAAGACTTGACCATACCGGCAAAGTTAACGCCACGAGTTTCAGGGTCATAGTAGGTGTAGTTTTGAACTGGGAAGCCAGCACTTTCGAAAATACCACGATGGTTTTCCCAGCTTGGATCACTAATCGCAACAGTTGCATTAGGGACTAGGCGTTTGAGGAAGTCAGCACCGATTTTTAGGGCACCTGTACCACCAACAGCCTGGGCCGTTACAACACGGCCAGCCGTCAAAATGGCAGAATCTTTACCAAATAGTAGGTTTTGGACGCCTTGGTTGTATGCCGCAATACCTTCAATGGCTAGATAGCCACGAGCAGCAGATTTTTCCATCATTTGCTTTTCAGCAGCTTGTACTGCACGCAATAATGGAATCTTTCCATCGTCTGTGAAATAGACGCCAACCCCAAGGTTTACCTTGGTTGTACGGCTGTCAGCATTGTAGGCTTCATTAAGACCTAGGATAGGGTCGCGTGGGGCAAGTTCAACGTTTGAAAAGAGGCTCATAGTATGAAATATGTTAGAAAGTTCAAGCAAGCCTAGAATGATAGCCGAGATGCCAAAAAAGCCAGTAAAAAAATTAGATTTGCAGAGTTCTGATTCCGGTGAAAACGTGATTCAATTTCCGGGGTCGCCATTCCTCTTGCATCAACCATTTCCCCCAGCAGGTGACCAGCCTGAGGCGATTGCACAACTTGTAGAAGGCGTTGAAGACGGTTTGATTTATCAAACTTTGCTCGGTGTTACTGGGTCTGGTAAGACTTACACCATGGCCAATACGATTGCGCGTCTGGGTAGGCCTGCCATCATTTTTGCCCCTAATAAAACGCTAGCGGCTCAGTTGTATAGCGAATTCAGAGAGTTCTTTCCGCAAAATGCAGTTGAGTATTTCGTGAGTTATTACGATTACTATCAACCAGAAGCCTATGTGCCAACTCGAGATTTATTCATTGAGAAGGATTCTTCTATCAATGAACACATTGAGCAGATGCGTCTATCGGCTACGAAAAGTTTGCTGGAGCGACGCGATACGATCATTGTTTCTACTGTATCTGCCATTTACGGTATTGGTAATCCTGGCGATTATCACCAAATGGTTTTAACTGTCAGGCAGGGCGATAAGCTGACTCAACGAGATGTCGTGAGTCGTTTAATTGCTATGCAATATGAACGTAATGACGTTGATTTTTCACGAGGCACTTTTAGGGTGAGAGGGGATACGATTGATGTATTCCCAGCAGAACATAACGAGTTAGCGGTGCGCATTGACTTATTCGATGATACGGTCGATAGCTTGCAGTTTTTTGATCCCCTGACAGGTCGTGTACGTCAACGTATTCCGCGCTTCACGATTTATCCAGGCTCGCATTATGTAACTCCTAGAGAGACTGTTTTAAGAGCCATAGAGACAATTAAAGCGGAGTTACGTGAGCGTTTAGATTTCTACGTCAAAGAAGGTAAATTGGTTGAGGCGCAACGCTTGGAGCAAAGAACACGCTTTGACATAGAGATGCTGTCTGAGTTGGGTTTTTGTAAAGGCATTGAGAACTATTCAAGACATCTATCGGGAGCAAAGCCAGGTGAAGCCCCGCCCACGTTGGTGGACTATTTACCCCCAGATGCGTTGATGTTCTTGGATGAAAGTCACGTGTTAATTGGTCAATTAAATGGCATGTATAACGGTGACCGAGCTCGTAAATCAACTTTGGTGGAATACGGTTTCCGTTTGCCATCTGCCATGGATAACAGGCCACTCAAATTTGATGAGTTTGAGACAAAAATGCGTCAAGTTATTTTTGTTTCTGCAACACC
>CAYFKY010000028.1:0-8756 GCA_964343915.1 uncultured Polynucleobacter sp.
TTTTCTCCAACAGCCTCAAACATTTCAATCGAGGCAATACCGTCATACTGATTTTGATGATCGCGATAGTCTTGTAACAAAATATTTACTTTGCCAGAACTGTTTGATTTGATACGCGCTGCACGGTCTCGTGCATAAGCTGCTTGTTCTTGTGAAATAGTTAGGCAGTCTATATTGATGCCCTGATTCGATGCGGCCTCCATTAGGCCGCCCCAGCCGCAACCAACCTCAAGAATGTTCTGACCAGCATGAACATTGATTGAATCAATGATGCGCTGGTATTTGGCTTCTTGCGCTTCAATCAGTGATGTATCTTTATTTTTAAAACAAGCGCTCGAATAGGTCATGCTAGGGTCTAGCCATAAGGAATAGAAGGCGTTGCCAATATCGTAGTGAGCATGAATATTTTTTTTGCTCCCTGTTTTCGAGTTCTTGTTGAGCCAGTGTTTGATGCGGTAACCCAATCTTCCCCACCAACTACCATATATTGCCTTTTCTATAACTTGGCGATTGACAAGAAACAATCTCAGTAAGGATTGAATGTCTGTTGAGTCCCAAAGGCCATCAATGTATGTTTCTGCTAGGCCAATATCCCCTGATTTCAAGCAGGCTTTGCAAACTGACCAATCATGAATTTGAATGTTTGCTTCAATACCTGATTGAGCGCCTCTAAAAATAAATTTTTCACTGTCAGGACTAACCAGGGTTAACTGACCAACTTGAATTTTCTCCAACAGTGACAAAATAGTTCTCGCATGCCACGGGAGTGTTAAGGGTGCGTTTGAAGCAACGTTGATATTTGAGCTCATTTGCTAACTTCCACAGATGGTGGTTCTGGCTTGGTATGAAATTGCACGCCTTTTAGCCATAAACGTAATGCTTGCCAATGAATTCGTGCAATGACGCCAATACTCATGGCGGGATACCTGATGGCAGACCAGAGTAAATTTTTCAGGTTGATATCGTGTTCAATGCCATTCACGCTCGTGATCAGCAGTGGTCCTTGATCGTGATATTCAATCCGTGCAACATGCTGCTTTGGAGAGTTTTTTGTGAAGAATCTGAATAGATAGTGTCCTTTTACTTCACAAAATGGCGACACATGAAAAACTTTATTGGAGACGTGACTTTCGCCCCATTCAATATTTTTGCCATCTGGATGAGTTAGCAAGTAACAATGCCTCTCGCCAAAGGTATTATTTACTTCTGCCAAGATGGCTTGCGTTTTGCCAGCGGAGTTTTCAAAAAACCAAAAGCTCACTGGATTAAAAACATACCCAAGTACTCGAGGGAATGTTTGTAGCCAAACTTCTCCATCAATATCGGTAATGCCTTGGCGCTTGACTAGACTGGTTGCCCACTCAAGAGAATTGTTTCTACCATCACCATGATCTTTATCGTAAAAAGATAGCCATGAAAATTGGTTGTCACCTAGACCAAATTGACCAATACCATTTGCACTAGAAATTCTTTTGCGCATTGGGATTCGCAAGGTAAAAACTGAGTAAGCAAAAGAGTTTTTTGCTGGCTTTAAACGCGCATGTCTAACTTGACCGAAGCAGATCTTTGCAATGCTCATGCAAGTGCGGATGAGTGATTATGTGAAATAAGTAATTCGTGGATTGCTTCAGCAACTAATTCGCCTGAACGCAATCCATCTTCATGAAAACCATAACCTGTCCAAGCACCACAAAACCATGTGTTTTTTGAGCCTTGAATGAGTGGCAGATTCGATTGTGCGTTGATCGCAGCTTGGTCAAATATGGGATGAGCATATTCAATATCAGCTCTAATGGTTTCTGATGCAGGTTCAATCACAGGGTTTAGGCTGACGATGATTGGTTGATTGTTCCAAGACTCTGGTAATGGCTGTAGTTTATTAATCAAATAATTAACGCACACACGTTTGCTTTTAGCCTCAATAGATGAATTGGTTGTGTAATTCCAAGCTGCCCAGCATCTTTTTTCCTGGGGTAAAACAGATGCATCAGTGTGTAATACAGCCCTATTTTGCTGGTAGTTAATCGAGCTAAGAATTGAGTGTTCGTCACTGCTTGGATCAGCAAGTAATTGCAAGGTTTCATCACTATGCGTTGCCATGACAACTTGGTCGTAAATCTCAGATGACTGATCAGTGATAACTTCAACTTGATTATTCAGTCTTTTAATTGACTTAACTTTGAATCTTTTGAAATTGCCACCAGCAAATTTTATTTTTTCACAAACTCTTTTGACATACTCTTTCGATCCACCAGATACGGTTAACCATTGTGGTCTATCGGTAATTTTTATCAAACCATGATTGTGACAAAAGCGAATCATGGTTGAGATAGGAAATTCCAGCATTTGTTCAACGGGGCAAGACCAGATTGCTCCTACCATTGGCAAGAAATACCAATCTTGAAATTCTTTGCTGAAGCCGTGTTTTTTGATGAATTCGCCAACAGTCAAATTGAGTTCATCTAATTTTTTGTTTAAAGCCAGTTTTGTGCAAAGGCTATTAAACCTAATGATGTCTTTCACCATTACAAGAAAATTAAGGTTGAATAGATTTTCTCTTTGTGCAAATAACGAATTTAAATCTGTGCCTGCCCATTCAAGATTTTGTCCATCTTGATTTGGAATAGATACAGAGAATGACATGTCTGATTTAGCTATGGGAGCATCAATCTCATGGAAGAGTCTCAGAAGTCTTGGATATGTTCTTTGGTTAAATACTAGAAAGCCAGTATCAATACCATGGGTTACTGGGCCAACACTTGTATCCAGTGTTAAATCAACAGTATTGCTATGGCCACCGATATGGTCGCCACCCTCGTAGATTGTTAGTTCAACATTTTTTAATTTGCTGAGGGCATATGCGCACCCTAAACCAGATATGCCTGCACCTATGACGGCAATTTTCATTTTGATTCACTTTGCGCAAAATAGAAGAAAACCACAAGACACCCGTGAGCAATAAAAAGGGAGGGAGAGAAATGGTGCTCAGCAGGTTTCATGTCTTGTGGTTTAAAAGGGTTAGTGTCTGTTTCTCTTGTCGTTGCTTAACCACGCATAAGCTGAGTGGTTATGTATGGATTCAAAATTTTCAGAAGACACTTCGTATGCAATCACTTTGGCTTCATTTTCGAGAGCCACAGCAATATCTCTAACTAGATCTTCAACGAATTTAGGGTTGTCGTATGCGCGCTCTGTGACATATTTCTCATCGGGGCGCTTCAATAATCCCCACAATTCACAAGATGCTGCTTGTTCAGCTATTTTTATTAAGTCTTCAGCCGCCATATCTTCAGTTAATTCTGCGGCTATCACTATGTGCGAACGCTGATTGTGTGCGCCGTATTCAGAAATCTTTTTAGAGCATGGGCACAAGCTAGTGACGGGCACCTGAACTTGCAAGGTGTACTTCAAGGCGCCATTTTTGAAGGCTGCTTTAATGTGAAGGTCGTAATCTAGAAGACTTTCAACGCCAGAAACAGGAGCTGCTTTTTTTAAGAAAAGAGGCATTCTCAAATCTAAATGACCTTCTTCTGCTTCAAGTCTATTGAGCATGTTGACCATCATCGTTTTGATGCTGGCAAAGTTAAGTGGCTCATGGTGGTTTTGTAGAACTTCTAAAAACCTAGACATGTGTGTGCCTTTAACGTTACTAGGCAGCATCACTGTCATATCAATTGTTGCAACGCTGGGTTGCGTACCAGTTTGGGTTTGAAGCAAAACTGGATGGCGCACTGACTTAATGCCCACTTTTTGAATAACAATATTTCGTTCATCAAGACTCGCCTGAACGTCCGGTAGAAAAATGTTCTCTGGTGCATTCATGATTATTTTTCCTGAAGTAACTTTTCAATTTGAGCAGTCATGGTTTTGCTGCTAGGAGAGGTCATGCTGCTATATGCCTCAATCACATTGCCTTGACGATCTATTAAGTACTTATAAAAATTCCAGCGTGGCTTGGTGTTAGTTTTTTCAATTAATAATTTAAATAGTGGATTAGCGTCGTTGCCACTAACCGATGTTTTTGCAAACATTGGAAATTTCACACCGTATGTGTTGTGACAAAAATCGGCAATTTCTTTGTTTGATCCTGGCTCTTGCTTGCCAAAGTCGTTGGATGGGAAGCCTAGAACCACAAAACCCTTGTCTTTGTATTGTGCAAACAGCTTTTCAAGTCCGTCGTACTGGCCAGTGAATCCACAGTAGCTCGCCGTGTTCACGACCAAGATTACTTTGCCCTGGTATTGGCAAAGATTTTGAGGGGCTTCGTCTTGAAGCCTTGGAAAAGTGAATGAAAGTGACGCTGGGCAACTCATGGCTCGAGCCTCCTTGGGCCAAGAAAACCACATTAAACCTATCAAAATCAATACGATAAGATTAATTTTGTAAAAGAAAATCCCCAGGTCTGTTGCCTGTTGCGGGATAAACGGTCTTTTTTTAAAATCGACCAACATTGGGTTTGTCTCCTCGACCCGTATTATTTTTTTGTTTAAAGACCCTTAGACAAGAATGGTTTTTGTCTAGGACGAAAAACATATATGACTTGATATTACATAAAAAATAAAAAAAATGCAAATAATGTCTAGGACAGTGTAGAATTTGCTTGTCGATACCAGGTATTAACCTGGCGGCTAATCGTGAGTATTCACATATGAATGTTAGATTTACTAATTTGCCAGACATGCTCAGCATTGCAGCTGTGGAGCGTGACACTGGTATCGCCAAAGATACCCTGAGGGTTTGGGAAAGGCGCTATGGTTTTCCTAATCCACTCAGAGATAGCAATGACGATCGGGTTTATCCAGCCGATCAAATTGAAAAGTTACGTCTTTTAAAGCGTTTGTTAGATTTGGGGCATCGCCCAGGCAGGGTTGTTCCTTTGCCAACAGAAGCTTTAAAAGAATTAAGTGCAAAGTCTCTCCAGGCAGAACCTAGTCAAAGTTTAGGTTTGGTTATTTCTCAGCAAGAAATGGACCGCTACATAGACTTGCTAAGATCACATCAAACGGAAGCTTTGCGTTTGGCCTTATCAACGACTCTCATGAAAATCGGCTTGGATCGTTTCGTGATTGAGGTGGTCTCACCATTGATTAAAAATATTGGGGACTACTGGGCTGACGGCAAATTAGAGATACATGAAGAGCATCTTTTTACCGAGCAAATTAAACACTTATTAAGAACTGCGATTAATTCTGTGCCGCGAGGCCACGCTGGTCAAAATGAAGATTTAGCACGACCAAGAGTTTTATTAACAACATTTCCTCAGGAACATCACAGTCTTGGTCTACTAATGGCCGAAGCACTGATGGCCTTAGAGGGATGTGTATGTGTTTCATTAGGAACACAAACCCCAATTTTAGAAATTGCTCAAGCTGCACGTGCGCAAAAAGCGGATGTGATTGCTTTGTCGTTCTCATCGCAGATGAATCAAAATCAGGTGGTTGATGGCTTAAATGAGCTTAAATCAAAGCTAGCCCCTGGCATAGAACTTTGGGTGGGTGGTGAAAACCAGGCGCTACGCAAACGCGCCCCTGAAGGAATCAAAGTGATTCATGCGTTAAATGACATATCAGTTAAGGTTAAAGACTGGCGGTCTGAGCGTTCGGACATTTAACAAGTTGAAAAAGCTTGTACTAGTACTGGGTGATCAATTAAAGGCCGATAGTTCGGCCTTTAATAATTTCAGGCCAGAAATTGATCATGTCATCATGATTGAATCGGTCTCTGAGGCAAATTATGTGTGGTCACATAAAGCAAAGATCGCATTGTTTTTATCTGCGATGAGGCACTTTGCCAAAGACTTAAAAAATAAAAAATACCATCTCACATATATATCTCAGTCAAAACAATCAATTGTTGCCGAGTTAAAGCAACACATACAAAAAAATCAATTTACACATTTGATATGTGTTGAGCCAGGTGAGCTAAGGCTTAAAACTGACTTGGAAAACTTAGCAAATGAATTAAACATTCATTTGGATTTAAGGTCTGACAATCATTTCTATTGCGACATAGATGAATTTAAAAAATGGGCTGGGGACAAAAAAGAATTAAGGCTTGAATACTTCTATCGGTATATGCGTAAAAAGCATCAAGTGCTGATGCAAGAGGATGGTGAGCCTGAAGGTAATCAGTGGAACTTCGATGATCAGAATAGAGGAGCATATTCAAAAAAGGGGCCAGGCTTAATCATTGATCCGTTATGGTTTGAGCCTGATGACATCACCAAAGATGTGATTGCTGAAGTAAAACAACAATATGGCAATCATCCTGGAGAGTTAGAAAATTTTGCATGGCCTGTCACCAGAGAGCAAGCATTGATGGCCATGGAGCATTTCATGGAGCACCGCTTGGCATATTTTGGACAGTATCAGGATGCTATGTGGACTCAAACACCGTTTGGTTGGCACTCGATATTGTCTGCATCATTGAATTTGAAATTGATCGATCCTAAAGAAGTGGTTGATGCAGCAATTAACGTTTGGAAAAAGAAAAATATATCAATTAACGCAGTGGAAGGATTTGTTCGCCAGATCCTTGGGTGGAGAGAGTTTGTCAGGGGCATGTATTACTTGGATATGCCGAAAATGGCTGATGCCAATTTCTACAATCATCAAAGAAAATTACCTAAGTGGTACTGGACTGGGCAAACTCAGATGGCATGCATGCAAGACGCCATCAATCAAACGATGAAGTTTGGATATGCGCATCACATTCAGCGTTTAATGGTGACGGGCAACTTTGCCCTATTAGCAGAAATATTGCCAAAGGATGTCTGCGACTGGTATTTGGCTGTGTACGTAGATGCAATTGAGTGGGTGGAGTTGCCAAATACTGCGGGGATGGCCTTATTTGCAAACGGACCTAGGTTCACAAGTAAGCCATATATAGCAAGCGGAGCCTATATTAAGCGCATGAGTAATTATTGCGATAGATGTGCGTATAAACCAAGCGAGCGTCATGGACAGGGTGCATGCCCAATGACCAACTTGTATTGGAATTTTTTGATCAAGCATCAGGCTGAGCTAGAGAAAAATCCAAGAACTAGGTTGATGACGGCTAATCTCAAAAAAATTGATGTGTCTGAGCAAAAAAAGATAGAGCAACACGCCCATCAATTATTAAATAATTTAGAAAATATCTAGTCGGTTGTAAGATGTTGCTTATGACATCACAAGATTTGAACAATTTACCTTTGCCGGCTTTTGAGAAAAAAATTTGCTCTGACCAAGATTTGCAGAGCAAGCTTAGTCAATTACCTAAACCAGTTGTTTTCACAAATGGTGTTTTTGATATTTTGCACAGAGGGCACGTTAGCTATCTTGCTCAAGCGAGAAGCTTGGGGGCAAGCATGGTGGTTGGAGTCAACGCCGATAGCTCAGTCAAGATGTTGGGCAAGGGAGATGATCGACCTCTCAATCAGCAGGATGATCGTATGGCGCTACTGGCTGCCCTTGAGTCTGTTGATTTGGTGGTTTTGTTTAGCGAAAAAACACCAGTAGAGTTAATTGCCAAAGTAAAGCCTGATATCTACGTTAAGGGTGGTGATTACCAAATTGATCAGTTAGCTGAAACTGCACTGGTTAAAACTTGGGGCGGCAAGGCGTATGCCATTCCATTTATTCATGATCGATCAACAACGGCTTTACTTAATAAGATTAGATCTTGAGTTGGCTGGGCCTAGTAGCTTAATTTGATCAGCTTCACTGGGCGCCACATATTCTTGGTGAGAAGTCTCAAACCAGGATGCAATTAATTGTTGTGTTGTTATTGGGGCAGTAATGATGACCAATCCCAATAAGAAGGCAACGCTAGCGATAAGAATTAAAGTAACTTTGAGTTTCTTATTCATGATGGGTAATTCAATAGGTGCCAAGTTAAAAGACCTTTGAGCGCTAATTGGGGCTCGGTCATAACGCAACTTTGTTTTTCTAAATGGTCGCCAATAAGGTTCGCATTGCCGCCAGTAAGAACAATTAAATCAATCTCAATATTATTATTTTTGGCGTATTGTGCAGCAATTGATATTGCTCCAACTTGGCAAGCAAAAATACCTTGTTCGATGCCTTCATCCGTTGTTAATGCGGGTTTTATAGTAGATAAAGATTCGATTTTTTCTACATTAGGTAAGTTGGCGGTGTTGCTAGAAAGTGTTTGAGCCATGAGTGTGATGCCTGGCAAAATCCAGCCACCCAGATGTTGTTGGTTAGCCAACAAGTCAATTGTTGTGGCTGTGCCTGTACCAATAACCAACATATTTTTATCAACAAATAATTGTTGAGCTCCTAGCAACATCGATCTTCTATCGGCACCTAATTGCTGTGGATTGTTGTAGCTTGTAGGCAGTTGGCTAAGTGCAGATGAGCCATCAATTTGGTGCCAGTCTGCAGAGGGCATCAAATCGTGGCAAAACTCTTTGAGTGCCAAGCTGTTTTCTTTGCTAATAACGCTTGAGCAAATGATATGAGTAATTTGTTCTGGGTTGGATAGTTTTAATAGTTCTTTAGCACTGATGTTGTCAAAAAAACCAGAAGTTCTAAAGCCGGTTTGAATCTCATCAGGCGTGCCTGATGAAATCGCCCACTTGATACGAGTATTTCCGGCATCAATTAATAAAATACTCATGAAGACTTCCTTAAAGACACATCCCCACTGATCACGCGTTGAATGCCATGAGCAGTTTCAATCAGCAAGTAGCCAGCATCATCAACGCCTCGCTCAATCCCTTCCAAAGAAATTTTATCTTGTTGAGAAATTTG
>CAYFKY010000029.1:0-8653 GCA_964343915.1 uncultured Polynucleobacter sp.
CCTTTGGATTGGTAAGCTCTTCAATCTCTTGTAAGACTCTCTGAGTCGATGTACCTGGTGGCATTTCAGTAACAACTAATTTCCACTGACCGCGAGCCATATCCTCAATCATCCAGCGAGCTCTAACCTTCAGGCTACCTCTACCAGATTGATAAATTTGGGAAATCTCAGATTGAGAAGAAATAATCTGTGCACCACCTGGAAAATCAGGTCCGGGAACATGAGTCATTAACTCATCATGAGTTAATTTTGGATTCTTCATGAGTGCAATAGTTGCACTTGCGACCTCTTTTAGATTGTGTGATGGCACCTCAGTAGCCATACCAACCGCAATACCTGATGCACCATTTAGCAAGACAAATGGCAAACGTGCTGGCAATAGCTTCGGCTCTTGTATGGAGCCATCATAGTTTGGTATGAAATCAACCGTACCTTCGTCAATCTCATCTAGTAATAGGCTTGCAATCTTGGTAAGCCTAGCTTCTGTGTAACGCATCGCAGCTGCGCCATCGCCATCTCTAGAACCAAAGTTACCTTGACCATCAATCAATGGGTAGCGTAATGAAAAATCCTGAGCCAAACGAACTAAAGCATCGTATGCAGATTGGTCACCATGAGGATGAAATTTACCTAAGACATCACCCACCACACGCGCACTCTTAACTGGTTTGGCATCTGCCCGCAGATTCATTTCATTCATGGCAAATAAAATGCGTCGCTGAACTGGCTTTTGACCATCCGCGACCTCTGGCAGAGCGCGACCCTTAACTACGCTAATGGCATAGTCCAAGTAAGCTCGTTCAGCATAAGTTGCTAGCGTTAATGAATCTACGTCTGAAGTATTAGGCACAACTCGAGAGCTCACAGCCACCGGTTCAGATGATTCATCCCCCAAATCTGCAAACAGATCTGGTTCTTGATTTGGATTATTTTTTTTCTTACTCATTTATTTTTTCTAATAGCAGTAGGTTAAATGTCTGCTTCAACTTCGTTGCCGCGCTCTTCCAACCAACTCTTACGAGCACCAGATTCTGATTTGCCCATCAACATATCCATGGTTTTAACAGTCTCCACTTCGCCTAATTCACCCTCAGTCACAGGCAATAAACGGCGTGTATCAGGATTTAAGGTGGTGTCCCATAATTGCTCAGCATTCATTTCACCTAGACCCTTAAAGCGGCTGATTTGCCAAGAGCCTTCACGAAGTCCATCTTTGCGCAATTTATCTTCAATCGCTCTTAACTCCCCTTCATCGAGGGCGTAGAGTTTTTGGGCTGGTTTTTTACCGCGGGCCGGGGCATCTACACGGAACAATGGTGGGCGCGCAATGTAAACATGACCTCGCTCCATTAATTTCGGGAAATGCTTGTAGAACAAAGTTAACAACAATACTTGAATGTGGGCACCGTCAACGTCAGCATCTGACAAGATACAAATCTTGCCGTAACGAAGATTACTCAAGTCTGGCTCATCAGTCGCACCATGCGGATCAACGCCAATTGCTACAGCAATATCATGAACTTCATTGTTAGCAAATAAACGATCGCGCTCTGCTTCCCAAGTATTTAAGACTTTACCGCGCAAGGGCAAAATTGCCTGATACTCTTTGTTGCGACCCATCTTTGCAGAGCCACCAGCAGAATCACCCTCCACGAGGAAGAGTTCATTCATACCAATATCTTCACTCTCACAGTCAGTTAACTTTCCTGGCAGCACAGCTACACCAGAAGATTTTTTCTTTTCAACCTTCTGCCCAGCGCGTGTTCTTGCCTGAGCTTGCTTAATCACTAACTCTGCCAACTTGCGACCGTAATCAACATGCTGATTGAGCCATAAATCAAGCGCTGATTTAACAAAACCAGAAACTAAACGCACAGCATCTCTTGAATTTAATCGTTCTTTGATTTGCCCTTGGAATTGAGGATCTAAAACTTTGGCTGATAAAACGAATGAGGCGCGTGCAAATACATCCTCAGGCATTAATTTCACACCTTTTGGTTGCAAAGCATGAATATCTATAAAGCTCTTGACTGCGTTGAATAAGCCATCACGCAATCCGCTTTCATGTGTTCCACCTGCAGGAGTTGGAATTAAGTTCACATAACTTTCGCGAACAGGAGCCCCCTCTTCAGTCCAAGCCACAACCCAGCTTGCACCTTCACCCTCAGCAAATGAGTCTTCGCCTGGTCGGTTAGGGTCAGCAAAATGTTCCCCATCAAATGCAGGAATCACTACCGGACTGTGACCACCCTGTGCCATCGCCTCATCGAGGTAACCTCTTAAGCCTTGTGTGTATAACCAAGTTTGTGGCTCACCACCTTTTTCTTGAATCAAGGTGACTTTGACACCAGGTAAAAGAACTGCTTTGGAACGCAATAAGCGTTGCAATTCTGCCAAAGGAATTTGAGCGCTATCAAAATACTTAGGGTCAGGCCAAGCTCTCACTCGAGTGCCATTAGGCCGATCACCCATCGGAGCAATCTTTGATTTAAGTGCTTCAACCACAAAGCCTGCTTCGAAAGCCAAGGTTGAAATTTGTTTGTCACGCCAAACAGTCACTTCCATACGCTTGGATAAGGCGTTCGTGACTGATACGCCCACACCGTGCAAACCGCCTGAGAAAGCATACGCACCGCCAGAACCTTTTTCGAATTTACCGCCAGCATGCAGTTGGGTAAACACCAACTCGACTACCGGCCTCTTCTCTTCTGGATGCATGCCTACTGGAATACCACGCCCATCGTCTTCAACACTCACACTACCATCGGTGTGCAAGGTAACGACAATGTGCTTACCGTAGCCTCCCAGAGCTTCATCGGAAGCATTATCGATAACCTCTTGAATCATATGCAAAGGGTTATCGGTCCGTGTGTACATGCCCGGACGTTGTTTAACAGGTTCAAGGCCCTTTAGGACTTTGATCGACGATTCGCTGTATTGGTCTGATTTTTTTGTTGCCATGGCGGAGAATTGTATCCACATGCGAAAATGACTTCCATGGGAGCACTTAATCATCTTCGCGTTTTAGACCTTAGTCGAGTACTAGCTGGACCATGGTGTGGACAGAACCTAGCAGACCTAGGAGCCGATGTAATCAAGGTTGAGAGGCCAATTACAGGGGACGACACCCGCCAATGGGGTCCTCCTTTTTTAAAGAATTCTGAGGGTCAAGAAACCACAGAATCTGCTTTTTATTTGGCCATCAATCGCAATAAAAGATCGATTACCGTAGATATTTCGAAGCCAGAAGGTCAAGAAATCATCAAAAAACTGGTTTTACAGAGCGATATCGTCATCGAAAACTATAAAGTTGGCCAATTAAGAAAATACGGCTTGGATTATGACAGCCTAAAAGCCCTTAAAAATGACCTAATCTATTGTTCTATAACGGGTTTTGGACAAACAGGCCCGTATGCGCATCGCCCTGGTTATGACTATATCGTTCAGGGTATGGGCGGATTTATGAGTGTCACTGGGGAAAAAGAAGATTTACCTGGTGGAGGCCCCCAAAAAGCTGGAGTAGCCATCGCAGACATCTTTACTGGCATGTATGCGACCTCAGCTATATTGGCTGCAGTAGTTCATCGAGATCGAACTGGCATTGGTCAATACATTGATTTATCGCTACTAGATGTACAAATTGCCACAATGTGTAATGTTGCAAGTAATTATTTGACCAGTGGTGTATCACCAAAGAGTTGGGGAAACGCCAGCGCTAACATAGTCCCCTATCAGACTTTTAAAGCGTCTGATGGGTGGATCATTGTTGCAGCCGGCAACGATAGTCAATTCAGACACTTTGTGGAATCTGGGCATGAGCCCCAGCTGGCTGATGATCCGCGTTTTTCAACCAACCCAGAGCGCGTTAGACATCGTGCGGAATTAGACCCATTGCTACAAAAAATGGTTTTAAAGAAAACCAAAAAAGAATGGATTGAATTATTAGACACAGCCAATGTGCCATGTGGGCCCATCAATAACTTCAAAGAAGTTTTTGAAAACGAGCAGGTCATTGCACGTCAAATCAAAATGGAAATGCCCCACCCAACTGCAGGCAAAGTTAATTTGGTACGCAGCCCGATGAGACTCAGTGAAACACCCGTCGTAGAAAACCGTCCACCACCATTACTCGGTGAACATACACTTGAGATTCTTCAGGAAAAACTGGGGTTGACTGAGCTACAAATTAAATCTTTAAAAGACCAAGGCATCATCTAAATATGACTTACCAATTGAACTTATCAAGAGTGCTGATTGCTGGAGGACTACTGGTCACCCTATCGATGGGTATACGTCATGGGTTTGGCTTATTTAATCTGCCCATTACTCAGGCCAATGGTTGGGGGCGAGAAACTTTTGCATTAGCAATTGCCTTGCAGAACTTAACCTGGGGCGCTACACAACCATTATTTGGTGGTTTATCAGACAAGTTTGGCGCCTACAAAATTATGTTGTTAGGCGGCTGTCTGTACTGTATTGGTTTGTACGGAGCTAGCCAAGCTGTCACTGGGTTCACCTTTGTTTTAAGCATGGGAGTTGTTTTAGGTCTAGCTTTAGCTTGTTCAACTTATAGCGTTGTATATGGCGTCATCGGTCGAAACTGCCCACCTGAAAAACGCGTTTGGGCAATGGGTATTGCGGCAGCAATGGGTTCATTTGGTCAGTTCTTAATGATTCCCCTAGAACAAGAATTATTAGGTAACTTTGGTCCTCAAAATGCCCTAATCATCTTAGCCATCATGGTCACTTTAATGGTGCCACTGGGTTTGATCTTACGAGAGAAAAATCATGCACCTGCACAATCAGGGCATCAGCAAACTATCACTGAGGCCATAACGGAAGCATTTAAACAACGTAGTTTTCAATTACTAATTCTTGGTTACTTTGTTTGTGGCTTCCAAGTTGTTTTTATTGGCGTACATTTGGCTCCCTACCTCAAAGACATGTCTACTGCCTATCCAGACGTTGGTCATCCACAGGTAGCAACTCTAGCTTTGGCTTTGGTGGGCTTATTTAATGTATTGGGCACCTACTATGCAGGTGTACTTGGACAAAAAATACCAAAGCACTACATACTGGCCTTCATATACGGCTCTAGGTCGGTTGTAATCGGCGCGTTCCTACTACTACCCTTATCACCCTTAACAACCTATTTGTTTGCGGCACTAATGGGTATTTTGTGGTTATCTACAGTGCCGCTCACCAATGGCATTGTGGCTCAAATTTTTGGCGTTAAGTACTTATCCATGCTCTCAGGCTTTGCATTCTTCTCCCATCAAATCGGTAGCTTCATGGGTGCCTACTTGGGAGGTGTTTTATTCGACAAAACGGGTTCATACAATATTGTCTGGATCATCGCGATTGCACTAGGTATTCTTGCTGCAATAGTAAATTTACCCATCAAAGAAGATGCCATAGATAGGAATGCCTCATTGGCAAAAGCCTAATGATTTGTGTGAATCATCATGAAAATATTGCCAACCAGTATCTTAATGAAAACCTTAGCAATCATTGCATTGGTATTGGTTTTCTTAGCTTATTTAAAGCCGGACTTCATGGTTAGCGTGGCAAATACAGTGCTAACTCTGTGCGGATGGTAAGCTAGCGACCTAATTTAGATCTCGCCATAGTACAGTGGATAGTACAACTGCCTCCTAAGCGGTAGACACAGGTTCGATTCCTGTTGGCGGGACCAATTATGCGAGTTGGCTGCTTTTATTTTGAGACAGGCGGCACAACGGTACTACGAGGCGCCACAGTTAACATCACATTGGTTTTACCTATCCAACCAGCATCTTCAATTTCAATCGTAGCTGTTCGATCTTTCTTAATAAAAACTAGGATGCTATTTTTTGTTTTGGTAGATGACACCAAGGTCCAACCAGCCTTTTGGAACTGGTCGCGAAAGAAAGTAAACGTTTCATTAGAGTTTTGTTGAGCAATAATCGCTACCCTGCCAGCCCAGCCGTCACCACTACCCAAGATTAACGTATTCTCATTATTGATCTTGGCGCCACCAGGCATTGGCATATCACCTAAAAGCTTGGTTTGAATATCCTGAATAGATTCACCGTCTGAATTAGTCATTGGCGTTGATGCGCAACCAGCCAGTAAAACAACGGGCAAAATTAAAGTTAAAAATAGCTTATTCATTGATCTTCATCCATAAAATCCAAAGCGATAACAACAAGGTGATTGAGTTGGCTACAACTATGGGCCAAGCACCAATAAGCACACCATACACCAACCATAAAAAAACACCAAGACTAAAGATTAAATACATCCAAAAAGAAATCGCTCTTGCATCTTTAGTTTTGTAAATACGTAGCGCCTGCGGCAAAAAAGAAATTGTGGTAAGGCTCGCCGCTACGTAACCAATTACATCTTCAAAATTCATCAAATTTAATTTTCTAATTCAATGTCAATAGGGGAAAAATATATTTTTCTATAAAAATTTTCTACAACTTATCCACAGAATTTGTGGACTACTTCATCATTAATATTAAAAAATCCTTGTGTAACAATGCTCGAGCTGACCTGCTTAAAATTTAAGCAACATAGCAAACGAGTAAATTAAATTGCTTGACACAAAAAAATCTTCCCATCTTTCTCTTCGATATTAAGTTTAATCAAGCTTGCTCCGCGTGGGCAGGGTCCTGAAATACACTCGCCTGTATCTGGCAGGTATTGCGCATCATGTGAGGCGCAAATCAGTGCTGTTTTATCTAAAGTGAAAAATTGACCTGGTTGCCAATCCAATTCCATAGCTACATGAGCGCAACGGTTCAGGTATGCATGAGCTTGCCCATCATGGCGAATCACAAAAGCTGGGAGAGTTTCATCAATACGATGATCAACAGTCCCCACTTTATTGGCAATATCTGATGTTCTCACCATGAAACGAAAACCTTCTCCTTGGTCTTCAACAGCATTTGCCGAGCAGATGACATGGCCAGCCTGAATCAAGGGCTCAAAATCATCTACTGATGCATCGTTGTCATTGGTTGAACTCATACCATCCCTTTATTTTTGAACCAAATTTAGACCAGATTGCCTGCTTTGACAGATAATCTAACAATATTAATAAATATTGTAGACATGTCATTAATTTCTGCCACAACACGCGCTGCACTAGAAGAGATCTTAGAGACCGCCCTAAGGCCAGCTCCATCAAACTGGCAATCTATTCGTTTTGGTACTGAGGTAATTGGTCATATTCAGCCAGATTACCTAGGCACGATTGAGGCATACATGACGAATTCAGACACTCCTGCCCTAGTTCGTTTTGGAGATCACTTACAACTTGAGAAACTAGCCCCCTATTTATTAAGCCAAGAACTTCAAGAATTAGCTGAGTTTTTGAAGAAAGAAGGTTTGGCACCAGGTTGGCGGAATGAATCATTTGCATGGTTTGATCACTTAGGTCATGAGCGCTTTAGGATGGAAAGAGCTGCATTTAGATCTCTAGGTCTTCATAGTCGTGCGTGTCACATCAACGGGTACACAGAAAACCAAGAGATTTGGCTAGGCCTTCGCAGCCCCACCAAAGCTACTGATCCCAATATGTTAGATAACTTGGCAGCAGGTGGTGTTAGTGCTGATGAAACCTTATTGCAATGTGTCATCAGAGAGTTATGGGAAGAGTCGAGCGTCCCCCAAGAATTAGCACGTCTGGTTGAGCCTATTGGTCACATACACGTGAGCCGCGTGGTAGAACCTAAAGGTCTTCATGATGAAAGCCTCTATACCTATGACTTATTGCTTCCACTAGACTTCACCCCTCAAAATAATGATGGCGAAGTTGCGGACTTTATCAAGGTCCCTTTTAGTCAAGCTGCCAATTTGATACTGGAAGGTGCACTGACACCTGATGCCGCGGCTGTAACGGCAGAATTTCTATTGAGAAAAGCATAATTAAGATTGGCAAATCAGATGGAAATCTTTGCCTTCGCATTATCACTGGCATGCGTCCTACTTAATGCCTACGGAAAGATTCTGACTTGGCCGCTGGCCATGATTAGCTCAACTGCTTATGCCTATGTGTTTTTTAATAGCCAATTGTTTGGTGACGCCGCTCTCCAATTTGTATTCGTGGGCTTAGCAATGTATGCCTGGATCACTTGGTATAAGAAGGACTCTGCACCAGCATCTTCAGCCCTTCAAAAAAAATCATCTTTTTCTAAAGTTCCTTTAGGGGCTATCCCCAAATGTGGCGTTGCTTGGTTGTTGATGTTTCTTGTTATTCAATACATCTTGAAAAACCATACCAGCTCAGATGTTCCAAATCTTGATGCTTTCTTAACGGCTGGCAGCCTTTTAGCAACCTATATGAGCGCCCAAAAGTGGCTTGAGAATTGGTTGCTGTGGGCTTTTGTAGATGTTATTTACATTGGCCTTTATGTTTATAAGGATTTGTATTTAACTGCCCTACTATATGGTTTACTCATTGCCTTGTGTCTCGTAGGTTGGAGGCAATGGTCAAATCAAATGAAAGTTAAAGAAAGTTCATGAGTCACATTCTTAAAATTGCCATCATTGGTGCTGAATGCACAGGTAAAACAACACTCGCCAAGGATTTAACAGAAGCCTTTAAAAAAGACTATCCCAGTGCCTTTGTTCCAGAGTACTTAAGAACCTTTGTTGACCAAGAAAA
>CAYFKY010000030.1:0-3571 GCA_964343915.1 uncultured Polynucleobacter sp.
GCCTGCCCCAAAGTGCTTGGTTTATGTAAATTAAGCTTTTGTTGCACTTCTTTTGATAGACCAAGAACGCTAGCGTAATCAATATCGCCCGGCAAAACCATTTCTTCATGAAATGAGTGGCGCGCAATCTCGGCAGCCTGCCTATCAATATACCCTTGATATTTAACGCCTATTTCAACTTGTTCTGCAATTTGATCTCTCAAAACAACATCTTGATCAAGGGGTTCAGCAGCCCAACGGCCATCAAAAGCCGTTGTGAGGGCTTCATAAGTAATCCCGGGTCGCTTTAACAACTCGGCCAATGAGTATTCATGCGTGATGACCTGCCCAAGCAAAAACTCTGATTCCTCTGGGCTGATCAACTTGGGGCTCACCCAAGTTGATTTAAGTCGCTGTGTTTCACGTGAAACAGCCTCTTTTTTACGACAGAAAAACTCCCACCTACGATCATCAACGAGACCCAATGTTCGCCCAATCTCCGTCAAGCGATCATCAGCATTATCTTCGCGAAGACTCAAACGATATTCAGCTCGACTGGTAAACATTCGATAGGGCTCTTGAACGCCCTTGGTAATTAAATCATCAACCAATACGCCCAAGTAGGCTTGATCGCGCTTTGGATACCACGCCTCTTTGCCCTGAGCGCTGAGTGCAGCGTTAATGCCAGCCAATAAACCCTGCGCAGCAGCCTCTTCATAGCCGGTAGTACCATTAATTTGACCGGCAAAAAATAAACCCTTGATTCCTTTGGTTTCTAGGCTTGGCATAAGTCCACGCGGATCAAAATAGTCATACTCAATCGCATAACCAGGGCGAACAATCATCGCGTTTTCTAGGCCACGAATACTTCTAACCAAGTCCCACTGAACATCAAACGGCAAGCTTGTTGAAATGCCATTTGGATAAAACTCATGCGTTGTTAAGCCCTCAGGCTCCAAAAAAATTTGATGGCTATCTTTGCTTGAAAAACGATGGATCTTGTCTTCAATTGATGGGCAGTATCTAGGGCCCACGCCTTCAATAACACCGGTATACATTGGTGAGCGATCTAAACCGCCACGAATAATGTCGTGAGTTTTTTGATTTGTATGGGTAATCCAGCAGGGGAGTTGCTTAGGATGAAACTCTGGTCGCCCCAAATAAGAAAAAACTGGTAGCGGATCTAAATCCCCTGGCTGTTCCTGCATCACTGAAAAATTAATGGTGCGCCCATCAATTCTTGGCGGAGTTCCTGTTTTTAATCTGCCCTGGGGTAATTTAAGCTCTTTTAGCCTACTTGATAGCCTAATTGCAGCAGGATCACCTGCACGCCCGCCAGAATGGTTATCCAATCCTACGTGGATTTTGCCGTCCAAAAAAGTGCCTGCGGTTAAAACAACCTTTGAAGCATAAAAACTAAGCCCCAACTGAGTTATTGCGCCACAGACCTCGTCACCGTTAACAATTAAATCATCAACAGCAGCCTGGAATATTGTTAAATTCTTTTGATTTTCTAGCTTGCTGCGCATAGCAGTTTTATATAAGGCGCGATCTGCTTGCGCGCGCGTGGCCCTTACGGCGGGGCCCTTGCTGGAGTTCAGCATTCTGAACTGAATACCAGCCAAATCAGTCACCTCAGCCATCGCACCACCCAAGGCATCAATCTCCTTAACTAAGTGGCCCTTACCAATGCCGCCAATAGAAGGGTTGCAGCTCATCGCGCCCAAGGTTTCTATGCTGTGCGTCAATAATAGGGTGCGGCAACCCATTCTGGCGGAAGCCAAAGCAGCCTCTGAGCCAGCATGCCCACCACCAATTACGATCACATCGAATTTAACTGAAAAGTCCATAGAAAATCACCAAGCTAGGGCGGCGATGATATCACCCAAAGCAAAAGCCCTCAATCATTAAAACGATGATTTGTTTCACGTGAAACAATAATTTAGCTACAGATTAATAGCGCCAATCGCATCAAAACCAGTTTTAATAATTAGCAACGCAACCACGAGCATAAATAAAGCTCTGATATAGCCGTTGCCATAACGCATAGCGTAATGGGATCCCGCATAAGCGCCAATCATATTGGCAATCATCATCGCCAAACCCAAAAAGATCGCTATATGCCCAAAAGCTCCAAACAAAATAATAGCCGCCAAATTAGTGGTGGCATTTACTAGCTTGCTGGCAGCTGAGGCATGCAAAAAATCAAATCCAAAAAACCTGACGAAACCCATCAGCAGAAAGCTGCCCGTGCCCGGCCCAAAAAAACCATCATAAAAGCCAATGGCCCCACCCATCGCAATAGCATGAAACAACTTTTTGCCACCAACAACTGAAGGCGCGTGCGCCAAGCCAATAGTAGGCCTCAAAAATGTATAAACAAACAAAGCCAATAAAATGAAGGGCAGCGCAACCCTGAACTGATTTGAGGCAACGCCCTTGACTACATATGCACCAGCAAAAGACCCGATGAATGCGGCTATTATGCATGGAATTAGAATAAGATAAGGTATTTTAACTGATTTTAGATACTTTTTAGCCGCAATTAATGTTCCGCCTATGGAGGCCAACTTATTAGTCCCGAGCAAGGTGGCCGGCACGGCTTGAGGAAAGGTGGAGAACAAAGCGGGTATCTGTATCAAACCGCCGCCGCCGGCTGCAGCATCGATAAACCCCGCACATCCGGCCGCCAATAATAGAAAGAGGGCGCCCCAGTTTAAAAAATCAACTTCCATTGACTTGTTTATCTAGAAGCAATTGGGAAATTTTTTCTGCAATCATCATTGTTGGTGCAGCGGTGTTTCCTGAGGTAATGGTTGGCATAACACTAGCATCTACCACTCGCAACCCTGTTAGGCCAATCACCTTTAACTCTGAGTCAACCACCGCCATAGGGTCGCTTGGTTTGCCCATCTTGCATGTGCCAATTGGGTGAAAGATGGTGGTTCCTATTTCGCCAATCTGCTTTAACAAATCTTCATCACTATCGAACTGTTTGCCTGGCTTTAACTCTACCGGTGAATATTGATCAAACGCAGACTGCGTAACAATTTGTCTTGTAAATCTCACCGCATCAATTGCCACTTTTTTATCTTGATCAGTGCTCAGATAATTTGGATTAATGAACGGAGGGGCATCAAGCTCTTTTGAGGTGATGTGTATCGAACCTCTTGAAGATGGTCTTAAATTACAAACGCTAGCAGTAAAGGCATTAAAGGTGTGCAGAGGATCTCCAAACTTTTCTAATGACAATGGCTGAACGTGATATTGAATATTGGGGCGTGCAGGATTCTCAGATGAATTAGCAAACAAGCCTAACTGCGATGGCGCCATAGACATAGGCCCCGATCTAGTTAATAAATACTGCAACCCAATTAAACACTTACCCCACCAATTTGCAGCAAGCGTGTTCAAAGTTTTCAGGCGACTAATCTTATAGACCATCCTAATCTGGAGATGGTCTTGCAGATTTTCCCCAACGCCCGGTAAATCGTGGGTTGTTTTGATGTTTAATGCGCTCAAATGCTGTGCGCTGCCAATACCAGATCGCTCCAATATTTGTACAGAACCAATGGCACCTGCCGACAATAAA
>CAYFKY010000030.1:3671-8566 GCA_964343915.1 uncultured Polynucleobacter sp.
CCGAGCACTTTGCCTCTGGGATAAATTAGGCTTCGATTATTTAATCCCGATTGGTTAGATGTTTTAAACAACCAATCAGTTTTGGGATTATTGATGCAATACAAATACCCAACTGGTATATGTATCCAAGGATAGGTATCTTTAGCACCCGCATCAATTAGTAAGACTCGAAGATTGGGGTTGCTTGAAAGTCTGTTAGCTAAAACACAACCAGCGCTACCCGCACCAACAACGATGTAATCAAATGGTTGATCAAAGATTTGATCCTGCTTATTGGCCTGAGCCATGGCGATCTCGATTTTGCAAATATTCCGCCCAAGCGAGCTTTGCGTTATCGCTTAAAGCCTCAATCGGTAAACGCTGTGCCCCTTGAATAATCATCAGTGCATAAGGCTTCGCCAGCGCAGAAGCTTGCGGACACAACTGAAGGGCCTCACCCTGTGAAGGTGATTTGTTGCGCCAAAAATTAATGGCTAATTCAAGATCTTGTATAGAAATGAACAGCATCGCTGTTTATTATTTTGTGGCCAACATAGTGCCACGGCAGTGCTTGGCACCGCAGCGGCATTCATAATCTTTTTTAAGCTGCTTTGTCATTTTTTCATCAACAACTAAGCCATAGTCATAAAAAAGCTCTTCGCCTTTTTTAATTTTTTTCTTGGCGTATAAAAAAACTCTGGTAGTTTTACCAAAATCTTCTTCTAAAGCTTGGCAGTTAGGCTTGCAAGAGTGATTAATCCACATAGCCTCATTGCCACCATATTTAGCATCAATGGTAGACCCATCTTCTAGGCCAAAATAAAAGGTATGGTTTGGTTGCTTTGGGTCGTGTGGATGACGCTCTTCTGCCACCTTCCAAGAGATTCTCTCGCCGGTATATTCAATAATTTTTGTATTTTTAGGAATATCCGTCACGGCAAAAACACCTTTGCCGTGAACCTCAGATTGTTTTACTTTGATTAACTGTTCTAACTTATTTTTTTTAGACATCAATATTTCTTGCAATTAAAGCGTTGGTCTCGATAAAGGCCCTTCTTGGCTCAACCTCATCACCCATTAAAGTGGTAAATACTTGGTCGGCTGCAATAGCGTCTTCAATTTGTACCTTTAATAAAGTTCTGGTGTTGGTATCCATCGTGGTTTCCCACAACTGCTCTGGGTTCATTTCACCAAGCCCTTTGTATCGTTGACGACTAACGCCTCTCTCAGCTTCAGCCAACAACCACTCCATTGCTTCTCTGAAATCTTTGACTGCCGCTTCTTTGGTTGACTTATCTGGATCTCCACGCTTGACCGTTGCGCCCGCACCCAAAACATTGGTTAGGGCGGCAGAAGCTTTAGCCAAGGCTTCATAATCTGCGCCGTGCACAAAATCAGAGTCAATGATAGATAGCTTTGTGTTACCGTGAACTCTACGAGATAACATCAAACGATAACGCTCTGTGCGCTCGTCCTTTTGAACAATAATTTGTGGCTTGGCTGTTCGATCATCAAGACCCAAGAAATAATTATTTAATTGATCAGCAGACTTATTGGCTTGATCTTCAGTATCTAAATTCAGGCGCACACCATTGGCGATTGCGCGTAATGCGCCTTCATCCATAGTTCTAGATAAACGATCAACAATGCTTTGGATTGTTTGATAGTCGGTAGACAGGCTAGTTAGGCGTTCGTTATCAATAACTGAGCCGTCTGCCAAAACAATACTTGCGTTTTCTAATGCCAGGTTTAGCAAATAAGCATTCAAAGCAACATCATCTTTGATGTACTGTTCGTTTTTACCTTGCTTAACCTTATACAGTGGTGGTTGAGCAATATAGATATGGCCACGCTCTACCAACTCTGGCATCTGACGATAGAAGAAAGTTAAAAGCAATGTTCTGATGTGGCTACCATCAACGTCCGCGTCAGTCATGATGATGATGCGGTGATAGCGTAACTTATCTGCGTTGTATTCTTCTTTACCAATGCCTGTACCAAGAGCAGTAATTAATGTCACCACCTCTTGGCTGCTAAGCATTTTGTCAAAGCGTGCTTTTTCTACGTTAAGAATTTTTCCTTTTAACGGCAAAATAGCTTGGAATTTTCTGTCTCGGCCCTGTTTTGCAGAACCTCCCGCTGAGTCACCCTCGACAATAAATAGTTCTGAGTTTGCAGGATCTTTTTCTTGGCAGTCAGCTAACTTACCGGGAAGGCCTAGGCCATCTAATAAACCTTTGCGACGCGTCATATCGCGCGCTTTACGAGCAGCCTCTCGAGCCCTTGCGGCCTCAATAATTTTTCCGCAGATAATTTTTGCGTCTTGAGGATTCTCTTGCAGATAGTCAGTCAATAAAGTGCTGACAATTTCCTCAACTGGTCCGCGAACCTCGCTGGAAACTAACTTATCTTTAGTCTGGCTTGAAAATTTTGGTTCTGGCACCTTTACTGACAATACGCAAGTTAAGCCTTCACGCATGTCATCACCAGTAATTTCAACTTTAGCCTTTTTAGCTAACTCTTCTTCATCAATATATTTATTGATGACGCGAGTCATTGCTGCGCGCAAACCAGTTAAGTGTGTGCCACCGTCTCGTTGAGGAATGTTATTCGTGAAACAAAGTACTTGTTCATTAAAACCATCATTCCACTGCATAGCAACTTCTGCTGTGATTGTTCCACCTAAATCAGATGGACGCTCCCCTTCTGCGTAGAAAATATTTGGGTGTAAAACTGTCTTGCTTTTATTGATGTAATCAACAAAGCCTTTAACACCGCCTGAAAAAGCAAAGTTTTCTTCTTTGCCTGATCTTTGATCAATTAAACGAATGTGTACGCCATTGTTTAAAAAAGATAGCTCTCTGATGCGCTTAGAGAGAATTTCGTAGTGATATTCGACATTACCAAAAATCTCTGTATCAGCTAAAAAATGTACTTCCGTTCCACGTTTGTCTGTTTCACCAATTACTTTAATTGGCGATGTCATATCTCCAGACTCTTCAACTAACTCTCGGTTTTGTACTACACCGCGAGCGAATTCCATGAAATGTACTTTGCCATCACGCTTAACAGTTAGGCGTAACCATTTAGACAATGCATTAACGCAACTAACACCCACACCATGCAAGCCGCCAGAAACTTTATAACTATTTTGGTCAAACTTACCACCCGCATGAAGCTCAGTCATAACGATCTCAGCAGCACTTCTCTTAGGATCATGCTTGTCGTCATACTTGATGCCTGTTGGTACACCTCGCCCGTTATCAATAATAGATATTGAATTGTCAGTATGAATTGTTACTGAAATTTCTGAACAATGTCCCGCTAGCGCTTCATCGATTGAGTTATCTAAAACCTCAAAAACTAAATGATGAAGACCAGTACCATCGGATGTATCTCCGATATACATACCCGGTCTTTTTCTTACTGCCTCTAAACCTTCTAAAATTTGAATAGAGGATGCGCCATACTGCTGTTCTGGTGTTTTTACTTCAGCGGTCATTGATTAATCTTTTCTACTAAATCTATTAAATACGCATTGGCATTACAACGTATTTGAAACCTTCTTGATCAGGAAGGGTAATAACAGCACTACTATTAGAGTCGCCTAAGCTAATCTGGATAGATTCGCTCTTTAAATTCGCCAATACATCCAACAAGTATGAGACATTGAAACCAATATCAATCTTGTCACCACTGTATTGAGTTTCTATATCTTCTTGCGCTTCTTCTTGTTCTGCATTGGTTGATTGAATTGTCAAACAATTATCAGATAGAACACAACGCACACCCTTAAATTTATCTGTAGTCAAAATTGCAGCACGTTGTAGAGATGCTTGTAACGCTTCTCTATTAACGATCAATTTATTATTCTGACCTTTTGGTATCACGCGTTGGAAATCTGGGAACTTACCTTCAACCAATTTTGAGAGTAATTCAACATCACCAAAGTTAAATTTAATTTGGTTGCTTGCTAAAGAGATAACAACTGGATCATCTGAATCATCTAACAAATGTTGCAACTCTAGAATAGTCTTACGAGGAATAATGACTTCTTGCTTTTGTCCATTGCCTGTTGGTGCCTTGTCTAAATCAACATGGCTATAAGCCAATCTGTGTCCATCAGTTGCAACAGCAATAATTCTTTGACCTTCTAAAACAAACAACATACCGTTTAAGTAATAACGGATATCTTGTTGAGCCATTGCAAAGTGCACCTGGCTGATCAACTGCTTTAATGACTTTTGAGACATTTCCCAGCTTGCTGAAACATCAGTAGATTCAGACATGATTGGAAATTCATTTGCAGCCAATGTTTGCAAAGTAAAACGACTCTTTCCACTTTGTACAACCATCTTGCTATCTTTTAAAGAAAGGCTCATTGGACCTTCTGGTAACGCACGCAAGATATCAACTAATTTTCTAGCACCAACAGTAGTACTTAGGTTGTCTGCACCAATACCAAAATCTGCATGTGTCGTGATTTGAATTTCAATGTCTGTGGAAATTAATGAAACAGCATTGCCATTTTTTTTGAATAACAAGTTGGCCAGAATAGGCAACGTATGTTTACGTTCAACAATACCACTAACAAGTTGTAGTGGCTTAAGCAATTTGTCTCTAGATGTGCTGACCAGCTCCATGGTTCTTATTCCTGTAATTGTTTATATGTATATATATTTATAGTAGTAGTTAATAAAGCAGCTAAATTCTGTGGATAACTAAAAAAACATTTATTAATCAGTATTTTACCTTCATTAAAACCTTGTGGATATCTTTTGGATAGCCTTTGGATAAAGTTTAATAACTTCTCCATTTTTGCATGAATAGATGAATTGTCCACAATCTATCAACAACTCATCCAAGTACTTATTCCCATAGTTATACATAAGCTGCCCACAGACTTATCCACACCC
>CAYFKY010000031.1:0-8510 GCA_964343915.1 uncultured Polynucleobacter sp.
ACACGACGCCATGCCGGATGAGTTCTATTTTGTATTGACTCCAAATCATCAGATTTACTTGGTTGGTGCAATGTATGTAAAGCTGAAATTAGGGTAGGAATCGTTAATCCAGCAAAAGTTTTAGCTATCAGATCATTCGGTAAAAATTCTTTCAAGCTAGTTTGCAAGCCCGGATCTTGAAAGGCTTTTGCAATGGCTTTTCGGATCACCGCTTGGCTAACCCCAGCCACAGTTGAATAGACGGGTGTTAATGTGCTTGGTAACGGAGCATCGGGCGGCACAGCCTTAACCGCTGGATGAACCATCTCTGGTCCATAATATCCATCACGAACCTCTCCTCTTACACGCAAATGAGTACCCATCGACATTTGCTTTTGCTGGCTAGGATAAAAGTTCAACCAGCGTAAAAATAACTCTTGACCATTGTCATCTCTGATTTGCACTAATAATTGTCGACGTGGACGAAACATCACTTCTTGCCGAATCACATACCCCTGAACTTGGTAGGTCAAACCACCAAATGACCCAATAGCCTCAGCAATAGTTGATAATTTGGTTTCATCTTCATAACGAATAGGTATATGGAGCGCGCAATCCAAACTGGAGCGCAGGCCTAGCTTATCAAGAGGAGATGAATTGGTTTTGCCGGTCATTAATTAAATTAGTAATGTTCCTATGGGACTGTAATGCGTCTTTCTGACTTTAACTACAACTTGCCGCCTGAGTTAATTGCTCAACACCCCCTGCCAGACAGAAGCTCGAGCAGGTTGCTAGTGCTTCATCAAAATATCGATCAAGAAACAATCATAGAAGATAAACAGTTTACCGACCTTCTGGAACTTCTTAAACCCAACGATTTACTCATTTTTAACGATACCAAAGTCATCCCAGCCAGACTTTTTGGAAAAAAAGAAAGTGGTGGGGCAGTTGAAGTTCTCCTAGAAAGAATTATTGACACAAACAAGGCTATTGTTCAAATCAGAGCATCCAAATCCCCCAAGCCGGGCAATCAAATATTGATTGGCAATACCGACGATGGTTTTCATATTGAGGTGATTGGTCGGCAAGATCCCGACAGCCCCTTTTATGAAGTTAAATTTTCATCTGCCTGTATTCCTCTTTTAGAGAAATACGGCCAACTACCCTTGCCACCCTATATCACCCATCAAGCAGATGCTGACGACCAACAGAGATACCAAACAGTAGTGGCAAAAAATCCAGGCGCAGTCGCAGCACCCACGGCAGGGCTTCATTTCGATCAGGTCTTATTAGAAAAAATCAAAGCTAAAGGCGCTCAATACGCCACGATCACTTTGCATGTTGGCGCAGGCACGTTTACACCTGTTCGAACAGAAGATTTATCTGAACACAAAATGCACAGCGAATGGTTTTCAATCCCCAAAGAAACACAACTAGCTATTGAAGAAACCAAGCGCGTAGGTGGCAGTATTATTGCCGTAGGAACTACTAGCCTAAGAGCTCTAGAATCGAGCGCAGAACTTGGTATCACAGAAGGTGAAACCAGGTTATTTATTACCCCAGGCTACAAATTTAAAGTGATTGATAAGCTAATCACCAACTTTCACTTACCCTGCTCTACTTTATTAATGCTTGTGAGTGCTTTTGCTGGAGTTCAACCCATCAGAAAAGCTTATGATCATGCCATTTCACAACAATATCGCTTCTTTAGTTATGGCGATGCTATGTTTTTAACCCGTCAATGAAACCACTTAATTTCAAACTCATCAAAAAAGATGGTCGCACACACGCTCGCAGAGGTGAAGTGAGTTTGCCGCATGGCAAAGTGCAAACCCCTATCTTTATGCCAGTTGGAACCTATGGCACGGTCAAGGGTATGACACCAAGAGATTTGGAAGAAGCCCAAGCGCAAATTATTCTAGGTAACACGTTTCACCTATGGCTTAGGCCAGGCCTTGAAGTCATTAACCAACATCATGGTTTGCACGACTTCATGGGCTGGAAAAAACCAATCCTCACTGATTCAGGTGGATTCCAAGTATTTAGTTTGGGAGCGCTGAGAAAAATTACTGAAGAAGGCGTCGCATTTGCCTCACCAGTTAATGGGGATAAGTTATTTATGTCCCCTGAAATCTCTATGGAGATTCAGGCAGAGCTCAATAGCGATATCGCGATGCAGTTTGACGAATGCACGCCTTACGAAACAAACGGTATTCCTACCGATGAAAAAACTGTCAAAAACTCTCTTGAGCTATCACTTCGCTGGGGTGAAAGATCGATTAAGCGCTTCAGAGATCTTGATACCGGGAATGCTTTATTTGGCATTGTTCAAGGCGGGATGTTTGAGCACTTAAGAGATGTATCACTGGATGGGGTTTCACAACAAGATTTTGACGGGATAGCGATTGGGGGATTATCCGTAGGAGAACCCAAGCCAGAATTCGAAAGAATCTTAAGTCATATTGGACCAAAGCTCCCTGAAAATAAGCCTCACTATCTGATGGGTGTAGGCACACCAGAAGATTTGGTGCTGGGTGTTAGCCAAGGTATTGATATGTTTGACTGTGTGATGCCAACACGCAATGCCAGAAATGGTTGGTTATTTACTCGTTTTGGCGATTTAAAACTCAGAAATGCCTCATTTAAAACAGATACCCGACCTTTAGACCCGACTTGTACCTGCTACACATGTCGCAACTTCTCCCGGTCATATTTGCATCATTTACAAAAAGCCAATGAGATTTTAGGGTCCCAATTAAATACGATTCATAACATCCACTATTACCTAAATCTAATGTCGGAAATACGTGACGCCTTAGATCAGGATCAATTCCCTGAATTTATTAAGGAATTCCACCAAAACCGCGCCGTAGGCGTGCTGGAAACTACAGGGTAAAATCCTAGTTTCTAATTGGAGGAAATAACATGTTTATTAGCAACGCATACGCGCAAGCCGCTGGAGCAGAAAGTGGCGGCATTATGGGCTTTTTGCCATTAATTTTGATGTTTGCGGTGTTGTACTTTGTCATGATTCGCCCGCAAATGAAACGTCAAAAAGAACTCAAAAATATGCTTGAAGCATTGGCTGTTGGCGATGAGGTTGTAACTGTAGGTGGTTTGATGGGTAAGGTAACAAATCTTAAAGACCCATACGTGACAGTTGAACTACTGCCAGGTACAGAAGTAAAAATGCAAAAAAGTGCTGTGACGGCTGTTTTGCCTAAAGGCACTATCAAAGCTATCTAAGAAAGATTTGGCATGAATCGCTACCCGCTGTGGAAATACCTAGTAATTGCTGTGGCTCTTTTAATTGGAGCCATTTACACCCTTCCTAATTTCTTTGGGGAGGCACCAGCTGTACAAGTTTCAGCGGGTAAAGTGACTGTCAAAATTGATTTGGGTACTCAGGAGCGCATTACTCAAATTTTGAGTAATGCACAAATCCAACCCAAAGGCATTCAATTTGAAAAAATTGGTGCCAACGGCACTATCAAGATACGTTTAGATAGCACCGACAATCAACTAAAAGTAAAAGATACTTTACAAAAAGCACTCAATCCAGACAGTAATGATCCAAGTTATGTCATTGCATTGAATTTGATTTCCAACACTCCAGCATGGTTGGGTTCTATGGGCGCTATGCCGATGTATCTCGGCCTAGACTTAAGAGGTGGCGTCCACTTCTTGCTCCAAGTCGATATGCGTGGCGCATTACAAAAGAAAATTGAAAGCCTCACTGCCGACGCAAGATCACAACTACGCGAAAAATCTATTCGTCACTCTGGTGTCGAACGTCAAAACGATTCAATCATTATTAAGTTCGCCAAAGAAGATGAAGCTCTTGCGGCAAGATTACTGCTCAATAAAAATATCCCTGACCTAGAGTTCAACTCACAAAAATCTGCAGATGGTTTTAAATTAGTTGGCGAATTTAAAGCTTCTGCCATTAAAGAAGTTCAAGAAAATGCGGTTAAGCAAAATATCACCACTTTGCACAACCGCGTTAATGAATTAGGGGTTGCAGAACCAGTTATTCAGCAACAAGGTCAAGATCGCATCATTGTTCAATTGCCTGGCGTTCAAGATACTGCTAGAGCGAAGGACATTATTGGTAGAACAGCCACTCTTGAATCTCGCTTAGCTGATCCGGTTAAGACATATCTTTTATCAGGTGAATTACCACCTCCGGGCTCAGATGTTTTTAAAACTGGTGATGGTCGTCAAGTTGTATTTAAAAAATCAGTGATCTTCAGTGGCGACAGAATTACCAGTGCATCTGCTGGCTTTGATAACAATCAACGCCCATCAGTGAACATCACATTAGATTCTGCCGGTGGTCGCGTGATGCAAGAGGTTACTCGTGAAAACATTGGTAAACCAATGGGCATGATTCTGTTTGAAAAAGGTCGCGGAGAAGTTCTCACGGTAGCGACCATTCAAAGTGAATTTGGATCAAAATTCCAAATCACTGGCCAACCAAGCACCGAAAGCGCGAATGACTTGGCATTACTACTACGCGCAGGCTCACTAGCAGCGCCGATGGAAATCATTGAAGAAAGAACCATTGGCCCAAGTTTAGGTGCAGACAATATTGCCAAAGGTTTTAATTCAGTTATTTACGGATTCTGCGCTATCGCCATCTTCATGATTGCCTACTACCTATTATTTGGCGCATTCTCGGTGGTTGCCTTGGCCGTTAATTTATTCTTACTAGTTGCCATCCTATCGATGTTGCAAGCCACCTTAACTTTGCCAGGTATTGCGGCGATGGCTCTTGCCCTGGGTATGGCCATTGACTCAAACGTTCTGATCAATGAGCGTATACGTGAAGAATTACGCTCAGGCGCTAGCCCACAAGCAGCGATTGCGACAGGCTTTGAAAAAGCCTGGGGAACCATTCTTGACTCAAACATCACCACATTAATTGCTGGTGTTGCTTTGCTAGCATTTGGCTCTGGCCCAGTCAGAGGTTTTGCTGTTGTGCATAGCTTGGGCATTTTGACATCAATGTTCTCAGCAGTTTTCTTTGCTAGAGGTCTTGCTAATCTTTGGTACGGCCGCAAAAAGAAACTCGAAAAACTATCTATTGGCCAAGTTTGGCGCCCAACTGAATAAAAGGAATATTAGCCATGGAATTTTTCCGTATCCGTCGTGACATTCCCTTTATGCGCCATGCATTGGTGCTAAATGTCATATCAGCATTAACATTTGTTGCTGCCATTTTCTTTTTGAGTACCAAAGGCCTACATCTTTCTGTTGAATTTACGGGTGGTACCGTAATGGAAGTTAGCTACACACAAGCAGCTCCATTAAATTCAATCCGAGACGATTTAACCAAGTTAGGCTACCAAGATGTTCAAGTACAAAACTTTGGCAGCTCTAAAGATGTTTTGATTCGTTTACCACTTCAAAAAGGGGCTGATGGCCAAGTTATTTCATCAGCGCAACAAAGTGATCAAGTATTAACAACTTTAAAAGCATCTCAAGATGATGTTAAGTTAAAGCGTGTTGAGTTTGTTGGCCCACAAGTAGGTAAAGAACTTGCAACTGACGGATTACTAGCCCTTTTATTCGTTGTTCTAGGTATCGTTATTTATTTATCCGTTCGATTTGAGTGGAAATTTGCAGTTGCCGGCATCTTGGCTAACTTACATGACGTTGTAATCATTCTGGGATTCTTTGCGCTCTTCCAATGGGAATTCTCACTATCAGTTTTGGCAGCTGTTCTTGCTGTTCTCGGTTACTCAGTGAATGAGTCTGTTGTTATCTTTGACCGTATCAGAGAAAACTTCCGCAAATATAGAAAGATGGAAGTTTCAGCCATTATTGATAACGCTATCACTAGCACCACCAGCCGAACCATCATTACTCACGGCAGCACACAAATGATGGTTCTTGCAATGCTTCTATTTGGTGGTCCTACTCTCTATTACTTTGCACTAGCTCTAACAATTGGTATTTTGTTTGGCATTTACTCATCTGTTTTCGTGGCTGCTGCCTTGGCAATGTGGTTTGGTATTAAGCGTGAAGACCTGTTAACCCCAGAAACAAAAGCAAATCCTAGCGCTAGCAACAATGATGATCCAAACTTTGGCGCCCAAGTTTAAATATTTAATATCGAGACATTAAAAAAGCGGGCATATGCCCGCTTTTTTGTTGATCACTCAATTGATTTATTGAGTAGCTGTTGTCATTACCTTGCTAGTTTTCTTAGATAAACCATACTGAATAACAGTAGCAATGATCGCAAATGCCCAAGGCAATAACTTCAATACCCAACCATCTACTGAATTAAGAGTGGTTTCAAATAATGGTTCTTTAATAACCATCTGAATAGCTACAGCGAACAAAACAAAGCTACCAACAAATACAGCGTTTGGCCAACGATCCAGTATCTTAGTCACCATACTAGAACCAAAAATAACTACTGGAATACTAATTAATAGGCCCATGATGATGAACCACCAGTTGCCGTTAGCTGCCGCAGCAATGCCTAACGCATTATCTATACCCATGACTGCATCAGCGATGACAATGGTGCTAATTGCTGACCAGAAAGTATCCGCTGCTTTGACATCTTCGTGACCATCTTGGAACGCCAGTTTCCAACCAATCCAAACTAAGGCCACACCGCCAACCAAGCGCAAGCCAGGAATCATCATTAAATAAGTGATGATTGCGACAGAAACAAACCGAATTGCTATGGCGCCAAATGTTCCCCAGAAAATTGCTTTTTTACGCAGATGTGGTGGCAAGCGGTTTGCCGCCATACCAATGACCAAAGCATTGTCACCAGCCAAAACAAGATCAATAAGAATAATGGCAAGAATTGCCCAAATTGCATCAATGGATAGAAAATCCATGGGAGTACCCTTTAAAAAAGCTGGTCTTACCAAGGACCCATTCCCCCCAGACACCGGGTACTTTTGTACCGTATTGACGATGAATAGGACTCGTTGTCACGAGCTGGTTACTCCCCAATGGTTTAGGGAGATTCTATAGCAATATTTATATGCTTGTGCTGCGCTTGATTTAACCCCTTGAGTATTAGGGGTACTTTTGTCAGTGAGCTGATTGGACGATCGCTAAAATTTTCTCTGTGGCACCAGTGTGTTGGTTAGCAAAGTCTAGAGCATTGGTGCTCATGGCCTCTTTGAGGTCATGATTTGTAAATAGCAATCCTATGGCTTGACTTAAGCCATCAACATTATCGACCCTCAACCCTGCCTCCGCATCAATCACATCAAGACTTGCCTGCTGAAAATTAAATGTATGCTGCCCTAGAATGATGGGCCTACCTAATGCGCAAGCCTCAATAAAATTCTGACCGCCCAAAGGTTGCAAACTACCACCCATCACCACAAAGTCAGATAAGGCATAGTAAAAACTCATCTCACCCATTGTGTCACCAAGCAATATGCCATGCTGATTGATAGCAGCAGCCAAATCTGCGCTACTTGTCAGTAAAGATTTTCGTGGGACATGCGGAAAAGCCTTAGTTAATAAAGCGTACACATCATCAAATCGCTGAGGATGTCTTGGAACAAGCAACAAACAAATATTGTTTAGATCTGCACGATCTTGTTTGAGTTTTTGCCAAGCAGCAATAATTAATTCCTCTTCACCATCACGCGTGCTAGCAGCACAAACTATCTGCGTGCCGACATTCAACTCTTTCCTTAATCGTAAAGCCTCGTTCACCTGAGAAGAATTCGCTGACACATCAAACTTTAGGTTACCAGTCACTAATACGTTATTTAAACCAAGTGATTGATAGCGCTTAGCATCTAAGGTAGTTTGAGCCAATATCTTTGTAAAAGACTGGTAGATGTATGTAGCGATAGCACCAAAGCCAGCCGCTCTCTTAGCACTTCTAACAGATAACCTAGCGTTCACCAAGATGGTGGGTATCTTGTGACGCTTTGCTGATAAAACTAGCGTTGGCCAAACCTCTGTCTCCATGATTAAGCCAATTTGCGGAGAAAAGTGTCGATAGAAAGCATTCACAGCCCATGAGACATCGTAGGGCAAATACACTTGCTGCAATGCTCCAGATTTCAAATATTGCTCAAAGATTTGCTGCCCCGTAGCTCGCCCTGTAGGAGTCATGTGAGTCAACAAAATTGATTTGCCGCTAGCAATCAAAGCCTCAACAAGTGGTGCAGCCGCCCTAGTTTCGCCAACAGAAACAGCATGAAGCCAAATTTGATTAGGCTTGCTAGGCGAAGCATAAAAACCTAATCGCTCCGCAATATTTAAACGATAACCCGGAAGGTTGCGCCCCTTCCAATACAACCTAATTAATGCAATTGGCAGCACCAAATACCAAAGGCACTCATAGAGCCACAATAGCAAACGAATCGAGATGCTCATCGTGACTCTAGGCTGATCAATCATTATTTTTTCAAACGCTTAGCAAGCTCAATTGCTTTACCAATGTAGGAGGCAGGCGTCATCTTCAATAGAGACTGTTTAGCATCATCTGGTATTGCAAGACCTTGAATAAATGTTTTTAGACCCTCAGGTGTAAT
>CAYFKY010000032.1:0-6492 GCA_964343915.1 uncultured Polynucleobacter sp.
GGTTGAATTGGAGTCCCAAACGCTTTTCAACCACTTCTTTAGAAAAGTTTTCCCAATCAACATCTGGGTAAGCTGATAAATGAGCATTGTAGTTACCTACAGCACCATTCATTTTTCCCAACAAAGGTACATTTTCAATATTACGTATAGCGCGCTCTAAACGCATCGCCACGTTAGCCATTTCTTTACCCAAAGTAGTTGGTGATGCTGGCTGACCATGAGTTCTAGATAGCATTGGAATATCTGCATTAAGAACCGCTAGATTTGTTAATGAAGCTAAAACTTCTTTTAACTTAGGCAAGATAACTTGTTCACGAGCACCTTTGAGCATCAAGCCATGTGAAGTGTTGTTAATGTCTTCTGAGGTACAAGCAAAATGAATGAACTCACTCGCTTTTTCTAACTCAGCATGTCCAGCAACCTTTTCCTTCATCCAATACTCAACCGCTTTAACGTCATGATTAGTGACGGCTTCAATGGCTTTGATTCTTTGTGCATCAGCATCCGAAAAATCAGCTACCAACTTGAGAAGAACTGTTTCAGCAGCAGCGCTAAAACTTGGAAAATCAGGTAACTTTGCTTGAGATAGGGCGATTAACCAATGAACCTCAACTTGAACACGCTGGCGCATAAAGGCCGCTTCAGATAGCCATGGGCGTAAACCATCAGTTTTTCCTGCATAACGACCGTCTAATGGGGATAAGGCACTTAATGTTGATAATTGAGTAGTCACAGCTAAATCCTAAAAAAATCGCTTAAAACATGATTTTAGTCGTTCTAGACGAACTTCCCTAAATAGCTATACTAATGACATGAAATTAATCGGATCGCTCACCAGCCCATACGTCAGAAAGACACTAATTGTCTTTACTGAAAAAAAGATTGAAGTACCCTTGGTTGTTGAAGATGTTTGGTCAAAAACATCGGAAATCACTTCATCAAACCCCCTAGGTAAGGTGCCTTGCTTGGTCATGGATGATGGTGGCGCTATGTTTGATTCACGGGTAATTGTTGAATACGCTGACACCTTAAGTCCAGTTAATAAATTAATCCCTTCTACAGGCAAAGATCGAGCAGCAGTTAAAACCTGGGAAGCACTTGCCGACGGTATTGTTGATGCAGCTCTTCTTGTACGACTAGAACCAACGTGGCACCCCGGCAATCAAGCTAGTCAACCATGGATTGATCGCCAACTCGACAAAATCAACAACGGCTTAAAAGCCATGTCTGACGGCTTAAACGATCATGAGTGGTGCTTTGGTAACCAAATGAGCCTAGCTGATATTGCAGTCGGTTGTGCGCTTGGTTATTTGTTATTCCGCTTTCCAAATATTCAGTGGCAAGCTAGTTACCCCAATTTGGATAAGCTTTATCAAAAGTTGATGAAGCGCCCATCTTTTGTTCAGACCAATCCGCCGCAGTAAACGCTCTGGGTGTTAATTGGTAATAATGCCGCCGCCTAAACAACGGTCACCGCTATAAATAACGGCTGACTGGCCTGGCGTTACAGCCCACTGAGCTTCCTCAAAATTCAAGGTGAATAGATCGCCTGTTACAGAGGTTAGCTCACATGGCGCATCAGCTTGCCTATATCTTGTTTTGGCTGAGTAACTTCCTAAATCTGGCACAACATCAGATGTCCAACTAATTTGTGATGCATTGAGTAATGGATTTAGCAACCAAGGATGTTCATGTCCTTGAACGATATATAAGGTATTAGTCTGAATGTCCTTCTTAGCAACGAAC
The DNA here is from genome assembly GCA_964343915.1 of uncultured Polynucleobacter sp. Taxonomy (GTDB): domain Bacteria; phylum Pseudomonadota; class Gammaproteobacteria; order Burkholderiales; family Burkholderiaceae; genus Polynucleobacter. Next base: position 1,747 of record CAYFKY010000032.1, read on the forward strand.
CAAGGATCACCCGTACCATCTTTGCTACCGCCCATACCAATACCTTTGCGTTGGCCTAATGTATAAAACGCCAAGCCAACATGCTCTCCGACTGTTTTGCCATCTTCAGTTTTAATCGGACCGGGCTTATTAGGTAAGTAACGATTCAAAAATTCTCTAAATGGTCTCTCACCAATAAAACAAATACCAGTTGAGTCTTTCTTGGCTGCATTAGGCAAACCAATTTTTTGAGCAATCTCCCGAATCACTGTTTTTCGGATGCCGCCCAAAGGAAAAATGACATGCTTTAACTGTTGCTGATTTAAGCGATATAAAAAATAGCTTTGATCTTTAGTCTCATCAATTGCTTTGAGCAAATGAACTTCTTCACCAACTCTGGCAGTTTTAGCATAGTGGCCTGTAGCAATTGCCTCAGCACCCAAACTCATTGCATGGTCTAAAAATGCTTTGAATTTAATTTCCGCATTACACAAAACATCTGGATTAGGTGTTCGACCCGCCGAATACTCTCTTAAGAATTCTGCAAATACACGGTCCTTATATTCAGAAGCAAAATTCACTGCCTCCACATCAATGCCAATTAAATCCGCTACAGAGACAACATCCAACCAATCTTGGCGCGATGAACAATACTCACTGTTGTCATCGTCCTCCCAGTTTTTCATGAATAGACCAATGACCTTGTAACCCTGCTGCTTCAAAATCCAAGCTGCCACAGAGGAGTCAACACCACCTGACATACCAATCACCACCGTTGCCGGAGGCAATACAGGTGCGGCATCTAAAAAACTGGTGTCAAAAGCAGGGAAAGTCATAAAAATTCAGATCGAAGTTGCAAATTATAGCTAGCTAAAACCGCTAAATTAGGTAAAAAAACTCTAAAATTCGGGTTTTATCCGCTTAGAAATATTCCCAATTTAGGGTAATCTTAAACTTTTATATAACAACAGGGAGAAACCCATGCGCATTGGCGTGCCCTTAGAAACGCGGGCGAATGAAACGCGCGTTGCTGCGACACCTGAAACTGTGAAGAAATTCATTAGCCAAGGTCATACAGTCATAGTTCAAAGTAATGCTGGCTTAGCAAGTAGTCAACCAGATTCAGCATATGAATCTGTAGGTGCAACTATTGGTTCTGCAGCTGATGCTTTAGGTGCTGAGCTTGTATTAAAAGTTCGCGCACCCGATACAAACGAATTAGCTCAAATGAATGCTAACGCTGTTTTATTAGGCATGTTAGATCCATTTGATAACAGCAACAATGCAGCGATGGCCGCTAAAGGTATTACAGCCTTTGCATTGGAAGCCGCCCCAAGAACCACAAGGGCTCAGAGCCTAGACGTGCTCTCTTCTCAAGCTAACATTGCTGGATACAAAGCAGTGATGGTGGCAGCAAATGAGTACCAACGCTTTATGCCCATGTTAATGACAGCAGCAGGTACTGTAAAAGCTGCTCGTGTATTAATTTTGGGTGCAGGTGTTGCGGGTCTTCAAGCAATTGCTACAGCAAAACGTCTTGGTGCTGTGATTGAAGCATCTGACGTACGCCCTGCTGCTAAAGAACAAATTGAGTCATTAGGTGCCAAGTTTGTTGACGTGCCTTATGAGACAGAAGAAGAGCGTGAAATTGCTCAAGGTGTTGGCGGTTATGCTCGCCCAATGCCAGCTTCATGGATGCAAAGACAAGCAGCTTTAGTGGCTGAACGAGCAAAACAAGCCGATATTGTGATTGCAACTGCCTTAATTCCAGGTCGTAAAGCTCCAACACTGTTGCATTCTGAAACAGTTTCTCAAATGAAACCCGGTTCAGTGGTAATTGATTTGGCTGCGGGCAAAGGTGAGAACGGTGGCGGCAATTGCCCACTCACTGAAGCCGATAAAGTGGTGACAAAACACGGCGTAAAACTCGTTGGTTACACCAATTTAGCTAGCATGGTTGCTGCAGATGCTTCAGCACTTTATGCACGTAACTTACTAGACTTCATGAAACTGATCATTGATAAGGAAGCCAAATTGGCTATCCCTACTGACGACGACATCGTTACAGCTTGCTTGATGTGTCAAAGTGGTCAAGTTCTTCGCCAGAACGCATAAGAAGAATTAAAAGGAAAAAATCATGGACATGATCAGCCCAACTATTTACAACCTAATCATCTTCGTTTTAGCCATTTATGTTGGTTATCACGTTGTTTGGAACGTAACACCTGCATTACACACACCTCTAATGGCGGTGACTAATGCGATTTCCGCCATCATCATCGTTGGCGCCATGCTTGCTGCAGCACTTACAGAAGGTGCACTAGGCAAATCAATGGGTACGATTGCCGTAGCACTTGCTGCTGTGAACGTATTCGGCGGCTTCTTAGTTACAAGACGCATGCTAGAAATGTTTAAGAAAAAAGATAAAAAAGCTAAGGGAGAAACAGCATGAGCTTAAACCTTGTCACGCTGCTCTATTTAGTAGCTTCTATCTGTTTTATTCAAGCCCTTAAGGGTTTATCTCATCCGACCACATCAATTAAAGGTAATTTATTTGGTATGACTGGTATGGCAATTGCAATTGCCACTACTGTTGGTCTTGTCATGATGCTTGCACAAGAGTCAGCTATTACAGGCATGACTTATGTTCTTGCTGGCTTGGTAATTGGTGGCGGTGCTGGTGCCATCATGGCTAAACGTGTTGAGATGACAAAAATGCCAGAGCTAGTTGCTTTCATGCACAGCATGATTGGTTTGGCTGCTGTGTGTATTGCAGTTGCTGCCGTTGCAGAACCAAATGCATTTGGTATTGTTGCCGCAGGACAACCTATTCCTCTTGGTAATCGTCTTGAACTATTCATCGGTACATTTGTTGGCGCAATCACTTTCTCAGGTTCTGTGATTGCGTTTGGCAAACTATCCGGTAAATACAAATTCCGCTTATTCCAAGGCGCGCCAGTAACATTCCCTGGCCAACACATGCTTAACCTTGCATTAGCAATTGTGATGGTTGGTAGTGGCGTTATGTTTGCAATTGCTCCAGGTGCTGAACCAGCATGGAATTACTTTGTTGTGATGACGGCAGTAGCCTTCATTCTTGGTGTTCTCATCATCATCCCAATTGGTGGTGCTGATATGCCTGTGGTGGTTTCAATGTTGAACTCATACTCTGGCTGGGCTGCAGCAGGTATCGGCTTCTCATTGAATAACTCCATGTTGATTGTGGCAGGTTCATTAGTAGGTTCTTCTGGCGCCATCTTGTCTTACATCATGTGTAAAGCGATGAACCGTTCATTCTTTAACGTGATTCTTGGCGGCTTTGGTGGCGATGCTGCAGCGGGTGCTGCTGGTGGCGCACAAGAGCAACGCAACGTTAAATCAGGCTCTGCTGATGATGCTGCATTCTTGATGACCAATGCTGAAACAGTGATTATTGTTCCAGGCTATGGTCTTGCAGTAGCTCGTGCACAACATGCCCTAAAAGAATTAACTGAAAAGCTAACTCATGCTGGCGTTACTGTTAAATATGCGATTCACCCAGTGGCTGGTCGTATGCCAGGTCACATGAACGTTCTTTTAGCTGAAGCTGAAGTTCCATACGATCAAGTATTCGAAATGGAAGATATCAATAGCGAATTTGGTCAAGCCGACGTTGTACTTATTCTTGGCGCCAATGACGTTGTTAACCCAGCAGCTAGAACACCAGGCAGCCCAATCTTTGGTATGCCAATTCTAGAAGCTTACAAAGCTAAGACAGTCATTGTTAACAAGCGTTCAATGGCATCTGGTTATGCTGGTCTAGATAACGAGTTGTTCTATATGGATAAGACAATGATGGTCTTCGGAGACGCCAAGAAGGTGATTGAAGACATGGTCAAAGCTGTGGAGTAATAGCAGCAGTTATTGATATTGATAGAGAATTTTTCTCACTTAAAAACCACTCTGCGGAGTGGTTTTTTTGTACCAATCACCTGCTTGCCGTATAGTCATCACATGAATATTAAAAAACGTTTATCGATCTCTCAAATTAAAAGGCATGCACTCTTAACTGCTGGAATTTCTCCAAATGCGTATGGTCAAAAGAAATCAACGAAGACCATGAAAAACAAGAAAAAAAGATCGATGACCAGAGGGTATAAACATAAGAATATGATTGATTAAGAATCATCCGGTAATAAAAAAGGCGCCTTTCGGCGCCCTTTTATTGAGTATGGACTCAAATTACATCATGCCGCCCATACCACCCATGCCACCCATACCACCGCCCATATCAGGCATTGCAGGAGCGTCATCTTTTGGAGCTTCAACCACTGAGCAATCTGTTGTTAACAACAAACCTGCTACTGAAGCAGCATTTACCAAAGCAGTCTTAGTTACTTTAGCTGGGTCGATAACACCCATTTCAACCATGTCACCGTACTCACCGCTTGCAGCGTTGTAACCATAGTTAGCTTTACCAGCAGCTACGTTATTAACAACCACACTTGCTTCATCACCAGCGTTAGAAACGATGATGCGTAGTGGCTCTTCCATAGCGCGCAACACAATGCTGATACCAGCATTTTGATCTGCGTTATCGCCTTTTAATGATGTGATTGCTTGCTTAGCGCGAACCAAGGCAACACCACCACCAGGAACAATACCTTCTTCAACAGCAGCGCGAGTAGCATGCAATGCGTCATCTACGCGAGCTTTTTTCTCTTTCATTTCTACTTCTGTTGCAGCACCAACGCGAAGAACTGCTACACCACCAGCTAATTTAGCAAC
>CAYFKY010000032.1:6592-8451 GCA_964343915.1 uncultured Polynucleobacter sp.
ACTGGTAGCAAATCGCGAATGTTGCTGATTTTCTTATCAAACAACAAGATGAATGGGTTTTCTAAAACAGCAACTTGCTTTTCTGGGTTGCTGATGAAGTATGGTGACAAGTAGCCACGATCAAATTGCATACCTTCAACAACATCCAACTCATCGGCCAATGACTTACCATCTTCAACGGTGATCACGCCTTCTTTACCTACTTTTTCCATTGCTTCTGCAATGCGCTCACCAATGCTGTAGTCGCTGTTTGCTGAAATAGAACCAACTTGAGCGATTTCTTTAGTAGTTGTACATGGCTTGCTGATTTTTGTAATTTCTTCGATAGCTGCTGTTACTGCTTTGTCGATACCGCGCTTCAAATCCATTGGATTGTGGCCAGAAACTACATACTTCATGCCTTCACGAACGATTGATTGAGCTAATACTGTTGCAGTTGTTGTACCGTCACCAGCGTTATCTGCTGTTTTAGATGCAACTTCCTTAACCATTTGTGCGCCCATATTTTGAAGCTTGTCTTTAAGCTCAATTTCTTTAGCAACAGACACACCGTCTTTTGTTACCAATGGACCACCAAATGAACGCTCTAGAACTACGTTACGACCTTTAGGACCTAGAGTTACCTTAACTGCGTTAGCCAAAATGTTAACGCCTTCGACCATGCGCGTACGAGCGCTGTCACCAAAAAATACTTCTTTTGCTGCCATTTGAATTCCTTTCGATGTCTCTTATTAATTACTTCTGAACAACAGCCATGATGTCTTCTTCGCGCATAACTAGAAGCTCATTGCCATCAACTTTTACTGTTTGACCTGCATACTTGCCAAACAAAACTCGGTCACCCACTTTGACGTCCAAAGGGATTACCTTGCCAGAATCATCTTTTTTACCTGTGCCAACAGCCAAAATTTCACCTTGGTCTGGTTTCTCTGCTGCTGTATCAGGAATCACTAGTCCTGAAGCTGTTTTAGTTTCATTGTCTAAACGCTTGATGATCACACGATCATGTAAAGGGCGTAGATTCATATAGACTCCTTTAGTATGTTAGTAAGTGTTAACTTATCAGTTAGTAAAAATAATTAATTATAATTTCCAGAAGTAGTTCAAACAGACTGTTAGCACTCTCACTGGTTGAGTGCTAATTATAAGGACGCTACCCCACCTTTTCAAGGGTAGCTACAACATCAACCCCTTAAAAAAATCTTTCTCGAAGATCGATATGGGAAAGGTTTTTCGAGGATTTTTACTTAAATCACACGCTAGAAACCTAAAAAAACACATAACTCACTGATTTTATTGGATTTAATTATGAAGCCCAAGTCCCGCTTATACACCCTGGTTAAAAATTGGAGCAAAAGACCCCCTTCAGTTATTAAAGAGGCGGGAAATACCAAGCTTTATAGTTCCGCCGCACAAAACATCAATGAACAAATAACAAACTGGGCAAAAGCACAAGAACTATTCTTCGAACTAGCGCTTGAGACCCACACTCAATTAACCCAATTTGTCATTCTGAATGCACTGTTCGACTGCAACGAGGAAGATGTTTTAAGGCTATTTAATGACGGCATTCGAGCATCTTGCTACTGGCACAGCTATAGCAAGCCCACTGCCATCATGATTCCCATCAAATGTGAGTGGCTAATGAATCAAGACATCTTGAAAGGTTTCCAAAATGCCTTGTTGAACTGTCATTTGCCTATTGGCCTCATTCATGTTGGTCTAATGAATAGACCAACAGCCAACGATAAGATCAAGCTTCAAGATTCGATCATCAAACTACAACGATTGGGTGTATTGCTTCATCTGATGAATTTCGATGGCACACCGATTGACTGTGAATTATTGAATGATCACGA
>CAYFKY010000033.1:0-8165 GCA_964343915.1 uncultured Polynucleobacter sp.
ACCACGTATTGGTGTGAGTCACCTTGTATTAAGAGGACTGGTTTTTTAAATGAAGCTGAGAGCTTAGAGATGGTCTGGATAAAATCTTTAAAGCCAGATTCTTTAGGTACTCTAGGGTCAAAAATATCTGATTGCATGGCAATCACGACCGCTGCATATTTTTTATTCTTAGCCAGCTGAAAGCTATTGTTGAGCCATGCCATGTTAGCGGCATTGCGTGCTTGATGTTCGGCGATTGCGCCAGGTACTTGATGGTCTAAGTTGTTGTTAGAGCCCACTTGATGAATCGTAACGAACAAAACATCTTGATCTGCCCAGCGCTGATTTTCAATATAAGAGCGGTACTTGGGCATGAGCTTGGATTGATTCTCAAGCTGAAGTGCTTGCTGCCCAAGACTTTTGCCTTCTTGAAAAAATATAGATCTAACTTTCTCAAGTCTTTCTAACTGTTGATAGGAGCCATTGGATGCGCGATGGCAATCAGTCCACTCATTGTCACCTGGTGTGAACACCAATGGTTTTTCAAAGCCATCAAATAGTTTCTTAACCTCTAAAAATGTTTCATCTGAGCAAACGCTAGCACCATTCTTAATGTCTCCCACATGGATGGTGAACTTTGATTGGGGATGTTGATTGATGCGATTAATTAATTGGCGAAACGCCTCATTACTAAAGTAGGGTTGGTCCCCAATGGCAGTAAAAGATAGTTCTTTTGCATAGCTCGTACCAAGCAAGCTACCAGCCAGCATCAAACTAATCAATATTTTTTTATGCATGGCTGGCTAGGTACCTAGTTTGATGGGGGCTAAGTGATTGAGGTTGAGTGATTAAGGGTGAAAGATCAAAGATGAATGAGTGTTGGAGCAAAAATGCCTAAGCCACTCAATACCAAAGAAATGACACCAAGGCCGCCCGCTAAAATACTCAAAAGACTCACGCCAGTGATGATGGTGGCCGATGCAAGCACAATCGCCACTTGCAAAATGCCTGAGGCGATTTCTAGGAAGTGATACTTGTGCATGTATAGATCGCGTGCGGCTTCTGCTTGCTTGGCTTTGGCTGCTAATTCTTTACGACCTTCACCAGTTTCTGGCTCTGAGTCATAACGTTTAGCTGCAGCATCCCATTTCTCAAGTGCGGCTGCAGTTTTAGGGTCAGATGCTTTACCGCTTAGTTGCGTTGTTTCAATGGTTAATTTTGTGGCAGTGGAGCGAATTGTTTTTGCTTGGAAGAATGACCACAAATTAGAAGCTTCTATTTGTTTAGTCAAAACTTCTGTTTGGTATGCCTTACTCATGGTTTCGCTAACAGCTAATAGCAAAGCCAAAATAGAAATCAAAAGAGCAATTTTTTTATTGCTTGGATCGACGTGACCATGACCTGACATATTTACCTCTATTTAAAAATAACTGTTAATCAAACAATGCAACAAAATCAAAAAATAAACTATAAAAATTACATTCCTGAGTAATTCGGCCCGCCTGTACCTTCTGGGTTGAGCCACACAATATTTTGAGTGGGGTCTTTGATGTCACAGGTTTTGCAATGCACGCAGTTTTGCGCATTGATCTGTAATTGTTTGCCAGCATCACCATCTACAAACTCATAAACACCAGCAGGGCAGTAGCGTTGCTCTGGACCATCAAATACAGCTAAATTAGTCACCACGGGCACCACAGGATTATTCAGTGTGAGGTGGGCTGGTTGATTTTCTTCATGATTCGTATTTGAAATAAATACTGAAGACAAGCGATCAAAAGTAATTTTTCCATCGGGCTTTGGATACTCAATCTTTTCGCATTGAGCCGCTGGCTTTAAATACTCATGATCGGCAAATTTTGTATGAATAGTCCATGGTACGTTGCCGCCCAATAACTTTTGTTCAATACCCACCATCAATGTGCCCAAGTACAAACCTTTGCCCATCCATGGTTTGAAGTTACGTGCTTTTTTGAGTTCTGTGTGTAGCCAACTCTTTTCAAAAGCAGCAGGGTACGCAGTGAGCTCATCGCCTGAGCGGTTGGCTGTCACTGCATCGTAGGCTGCTTCAGCGGCTAGCATGCCAGTCTTGATGGCAGCATGACTGCCTTTGATGCGAGATGCATTTAAAAAGCCTGCGTCACATCCAATTAAAGCACCGCCTGGGAACACAGTTTTTGGTAGGCTGTTTAAGCCACCAGCAGTGATCACACGTGCGCCATAACCAATGCGCTTGCCGCCTTCGAAGAAGCGACGAATGCTTGGGTGTGTTTTATAACGTTGGAATTCTTCAAACGGGCTGAGGTAAGGGTTGCTGTAAGACAGACCCACTACAAAGCCAACAGCTACTTGATTGTTTTCTAGGTGATACAAAAATGAACCACCATAAGTATCAGCACTTAATGGCCAGCCTGCAGTATGAATCACCAAACCTTCTTGATGAAGTGCTGGATCGATTTCCCAAAGTTCTTTGATGCCAAGACCATAACTTTGGGGATCTTTACCGGCATCTAATGAATAGTTATTGATTAATTGTTTGCCCAAGTGACCACGAGCACCTTCGGCAAAAAGGGTGTACTTGGCGCGTAACTCCATGCCTAGCTGGAAGTTGTCAGTTGGCTCACCATCTTTACTAACACCTAAGTTGCCGGTAGCTACGCCGACCACTTCACCTGACTCGCCATACAAAATTTCTGCTGCAGGAAATCCTGCAAAAATTTCTACACCTAAGTTTTCTGCTTCGGTACCTAACCAACGTGTGAAGTTGGATAAGCTCACAATATAGTTGCCGTGATTTTGAAAACAACCAGGCAGCATCCAATTAGGAGTTGTGTAGGACTTGCTTTCAGTTAAGAACATGAAGCGGTCTTCGCTCACTGCGGTATTAAGTGGCGCACCTTTTTCTTTCCAGTCAGGTATTAATTCATTGATACCAATCGGATCCATCACGGCGCCAGATAGAATATGTGCGCCTACTTCAGATCCTTTTTCAAGAACGCACACAGAAATCTCTTGGCCTTTTTCAGCGCTTAATTGTTTTAAACGAATCGCAGCAGATAAACCGGCGGGGCCGCCACCCACAATCACCACGTCGTAGTCCATGGACTCGCGAGGACCAAATTGTTCAAGAATTTCTGGGCTGGTATTCATTTGCACTCCATTGGGTCGGGCTTTAATTTTAGTTTCAATCTATTTAAAACGAGAAAAAAGTTACTATAAGGGGTATTTGCAATCAATTAGTTGATTTATTTTCATATAGTTAGCTAATTTCTTGGACTTTCTTGTCATGGAAAGTCAACGAACCGTCAATAGAATGGTATATAACTGAGGGTTTGGCATACTGTTTGCTTATTGAAATAGTGGGTCAGAGCCCTTTGATAGGGCTATTTTTGTATAAATTGGGAGTTTTGAATGAATAAGGTTTACGGTTCTGCGAAAGAGGCATTGGCTGACATCGTTAAAGATGGCCAAACTTTTGCAGTGGGTGGTTTTGGTTTGTGCGGTATTCCAGAAGCTTTGATCGCTGCGTTGCGTGATTCAGGCGTGACTAACTTAACTGCTATTTCTAATAATGCCGGCGTAGATGGCTTTGGTTTGGGTCAATTATTAGAAACTCGCCAAATTAAAAAAATGATTTCTTCATATGTTGGCGAAAACAAAGAGTTTGAGCGCCAATATTTAGCAGGTGAACTAGAGTTGGAATTCACTCCTCAAGGTACTTTGGCAGAAAAACTACGTGCTGGTGGTTGTGGCATTCCTGCTTTCTTTACTAAAACAGGTGTGGGTACGATTGTTGCTGAAGGTAAAGAGATTCGCGAGTTTGATGGTGAGAAGTATGTGATGGAGCGCTCTTTGGTCGCTGATGTTGCTTTGGTGAAAGCATGGAAAGCGGATAAGGCAGGTAACTTGGTTTATCGCCACACGGCGCGTAACTTCAATCCAATGTGCGCCATGGCTGGCAAGATCACTGTGGTTGAAGTGGAAGAGATTGTTGAGAACGGCACATTTGAGCCTGCTGATGTTCATACGCCAAGTATTTATGTGCATCGCATCGTATTGAACAAGAACCCAGAGAAGCGCATTGAACAGCGCACTGTTAGCAAGGCTTAAGGAGTAAGAATCATGGCATGGAATCGTGATGAGATGGCTGCACGTGCAGCAAAAGAATTAAGAGATGGTTTTTATGTGAACTTGGGTATTGGTTTGCCAACTTTGGTGGCTAACCATGTGCCTGCTGATATTGAAGTTTGGCTTCAATCAGAAAACGGTTTATTAGGTATTGGTCCATTTCCAACAGAAGACAAAGTGGATGCAGACTTAATCAACGCTGGTAAACAAACTATTACAACCTTGCCTGGCTCAGCTATTTTTTCATCAGCTGACTCATTTGGCATGATCCGCGGTGGCAAGATCAATATTGCCATTTTGGGTGCGATGCAAGTCAGTGAAAAAGGTGACCTTGCTAACTGGATGATTCCGGGCAAGATGGTTAAAGGTATGGGCGGCGCCATGGACTTGGTGGCTGGTGTGAAGCATGTGGTGGTGTTGATGGAACATGTGGCCAAGAAAAAAGATGGCTCAGAAGACATCAAAATTTTGCCTAACTGCACATTGCCATTGACCGGTGTGGGTGTAGTTAACCGCATCATCACTGATTTGGCAGTGATCGATGTAACACCGAATGGCATGAAGTTGATTGAGTTGGCGCCAGGTGTTACTAAAGAAGAAGTTGTTTCTAAAACTGGTTGCAAGTTAGATACAAGCGCTGTTTAATTAAACAATGAACTCTGCTCATCACGCCTCTCACTTGCATGCGCACAAGAGGGGTGATGCGCAGCATTTGCATTACCGTGAGTCTCATCAAACAGGCATTTTGTTAACGGCCTTATTGCTCACCTTCACATTTGCAGGTATTGAAGCTTTTGCAGGTTTCTGGGCCAACTCTTTAGCCTTAATTTCTGATGCGGGGCACATGGTCACCGATGCAGCTTCTTTGGGTTTGGCTTTATTGGCGCAAATCATTGCAAGAAGACCGCCCTCAGTGAAGAATTCATTTGGTTTTGGCAGGGCAGAATCTCTGGCGGCTTTCATCAATGGTTTGGCCATGTTGGCTTTGGTGGTTTGGATCGGTGCAGAAGCTCTTACACGTTTTAATGCCCCGCATGAAGTGCAAGGCCAGACCGTCACGATTGTTGCGATCATTGGTTTATGCATCAACTTAATCGTTGCGTGGGTCTTATCGAAAGATAAGAAAAGTGTTAATACCAAAGCTGCTTTAGTGCATGTGATGGGCGACTTATTAGGTTCTGTTGCAGCTTTGGCTGCTGGTGTGGTGATTCAGTACACCGGCTGGATGCAAATTGACCCAATCTTGTCTTTATTTGTTTGCTTTTTAGTTTTGCGCTCGACAGTTGAAGTGCTAAGAGAGTCATATCATTTTTTAATGGAGGGTGTGCCACATCACATTAATTATGTGCAAGTGGGGCATGACTTGAGAGATATTGACGGCGTTTTGGCGGTTCATGATTTGCATGTATGGGAAATGTCGCCGGGGCATCCAGCTTTGATCGGACATGTGGAAATCAGAGACTTACAAGATTGGCCGATTACATTAGAAAAAATCAATAAGATGTTGCGAGAAAAACATGAGATTGATCATGTAACTTTGCAACCTGAAATGCCTAGTTAAAAAATTGTCATTAATGCTTTTTGGAGTGAGTTGATATGAGTATGTTGAAAGGTAAAACTGCTGTTGTAACTGGTTCAACCAGCGGTATTGGTTTAGGTATTGCAAAAGCATTGGCAGAGCAGGGCGCCAACATCATGATGAACGGTTTTGGTGAAAAAGACGCGGCTATTGCAGAGGTAAAGGCATACGGTGTTGAGGTCGAGTATCACGGTGCTGATATGAGCAAGCCTGCAGAAATTGAAGACATGATGAAGACTGCTGAAAAGCGTTTTGGCGGTGTAGACATTTTGGTGAATAACGCAGGTATCCAGCATGTAGCCAACGTGGAAGATTTCCCAGTGGATCGTTGGGATGCCATCATCGCGATTAACTTATCCTCAGCATTCCATACTTCACGGATGGCTTTGCCTGGTATGAAGCAACGTAACTGGGGTCGTATTATTAATTTGGCATCAGTGCATGGTTTAGTGGGTTCTGCACAGAAATCTGCTTATGTGGCAGCTAAGCATGGCATTGTTGGTTTGACGAAGGTAACTGCTCTAGAAACTGCGCAAACAGGTGTCACATGTAACGCTATTTGCCCTGGTTGGGTGTTGACTCCACTGGTGCAAAAGCAAGTGGATGCAAGAGCTGAAAAAGATCAAGTGAGCAATGACGAAGCGAAGAAGCGTCTTCTATCTGAGAAGCAACCTTCAGGTGAATTTGTAACTCCTGAACAGTTAGCAGCTTTGGCGGTGTTCTTCTGTAGTCCTGCGGCATCACAGATTCGTGGTGTGGCTTGGAACATGGATGGCGGTTGGGTGGCTCAGTAATGCTTAAGCGTTTACTAAAACGCATTTTTGGCATTAAAACTGAAACATCAGTCGATGTTTCAACGCATGCGCCTCTGGACTCCAACACAGTTCCTCATGCGCAAAGTATTCAGATTGTTGAAGTAGAGCAGCAACCTGATTACCCCATTCCAGTAGAAGACATTCAGGATGTTGATGATCCTGAATGTCGTACGCACTATGTGCAATGTGCCAATACCTCTGGCTTGCACAACATGGCTTATCACGAGTGGGGTGACCCTAATAATCAAAACGTTTTAATTTGCGTGCATGGCTTAACGCGTAGAGGCAGTGACTTCAAAGTCTTAGCCAAGGCGATGAGTGATCGATATCGCGTGATATGTCCTGATGTGGTGGGGCGAGGGGACTCTGATTGGCTGCCTAATCCAATGCTGTATGGCATTCCTCAGTATGTGGCTGACATGGTTACTTTGATTGCTAGATTGGGTGTGCAAAAAGTTGATTGGTTTGGCACATCAATGGGTGGTTTGATTGGTATTTTCTTGGCTAGTCAGGAACACTCACCGATTCGTCGCATGATTTTGAATGATGTGGGCCCTAAGATTGAGTCTGCCGCTTTGAAACGTTTAGGTGACTACGTGGGTAAGCCATTGCGTTTTGAAAGTAAAAAAGAAGGTCTTTTGTATCTCAATCGTATTTGTGCACCTTTTGGTGATTTCACACCGCAGCAGTGGAAGGATTACAACGGCCCTCATTTGAAAAAAGATGGCGCAGAATGGATCTTGCATTACGACCCTGATATTTCTAAACCATTTGCTGCTGTGACGGTGGCAACGGCTGTGATGGGTGAAATGATGACTTGGAAAGCCTATGAGGCGATTCAGGCGGATATGTTGGTGGTGCGCGGCGGTGATTCTGATTTGTTATCTGCAAAAACTGTGGCTGATATGTGTCACAGAAATCCTAGAGCTAGAAGTATCGAGATTCCTGGTGTGGGCCATGCCCCTGCATTTATTACGCCAGAACAGGTATCCTTAGCACGTGAGTTCTATAGTTAATACTGATTTATTGTTTGGCGAAGATGTTCATGCCCACGCTTTGGGCGTGAAAGAGATTCTTTTGTCCTTGAAGTTGGATGAGCCAAGTTGTATTGCTGCAGAGCACTTGGATTCCACATTGAATAAAGAGGCTTTAGAGAAACAACTGGGTCAAGAAGTAGCCAGTCTCATCATGGGCTACCGAGGTTTGAAGGCTGCTCAAATCAAAATTGCTAGACAACCTGCTAATCAATTGGGGCAGAGTGCTCAAGCTCAGGTTGAAGTGTTGAGAAAAATGCTTTTGGCTTTTGCGCATGACTTGCGTGTGGTGCTCTTGCATCTCGCCTCTGTTTTACAAACGCTCAGATGGGTAACATCACAACGCATTGAAACTAAGTCATCTTGGGCGCAAGATATTTTGGATGTGGATGCTGCGCTAGCAAACCGTTTGGGTATTTGGCAACTCAAGTGGGAGATGGAAGATTTGGCGTTTCGTTGTTTGGCGCCAGACACCTATAAGCAGATTGCTCAATTATTGGATTCCAAGCGCATTGAACGCGAAGAGTTCATTGCGCAAATCATGCAACGTTTAAATACTGAGTTGCAAGAGGCTGGTATCAAAGCCGATGTGCAGGGTCGTCCTAAGCATATCTACAGCATCTGGAAAAA
>CAYFKY010000034.1:0-8118 GCA_964343915.1 uncultured Polynucleobacter sp.
GCGGCGGAGAAGAAAATCAAATACGTCGGTCTGAGTCCGAAGATCATTGAGCAAAAGTCTGAGTGAATAGACGGGCGCAGATAACATGAACCTACATTTCACACTTGTCGACATCGCCTTTTTCACCATCCTAGCTGTCTCATCATTAGTGGGTGTGTGGCGTGGCTTGGTAAGAGAAGTGTTGGCTTTGGTGGGGTGGGTTGCAGCAGCTTGGATTTCTTATCACTACGCCACTTGGTTAGCTCATGAATGGTTAACAGGAGTGCCTGGTGGCGAGATGACCCAATTGGCGTTGGGCTTTGTGATCCTATTTATTCTGACCATGATTGTGTGCGCTTTGATTGGGCGCTTTTTGGCAAAAATATTGCAACAGGCAGGCTTAAGCCCGATGGATCGATTGTTGGGTTTTGCGTTTGGCTTGTTAAGAGGTTTATTGATTGTTGTTATTTTGAGTAGTTTGATTGTTTTAACCAGTCTTTCTCAAACAACAGAATGGCGTAAAGCTTGGTGTTTGCCTGCGGTGGAATTATTGACCGGTATGGCGCATGCATGGTTACCAGATGAGTGGGCTGCTCAGGTGTCTGAGCAGTTGAAGAAGTAAGTTTTAAAAAGATAGAGGTTTGATATGTGCGGGATTGTCGGTGCAGTAGGCAATAGTCCAGTAAATCAGTTGCTATATGACGCATTGTTGCTATTGCAACATCGTGGTCAAGACGCAGCAGGTATTGCTACCATGAATGGCAGTTCATTTAGCATGCACAAGGCTAACGGCATGGTGCGTGATGTATTCCGTACGCGCAATATGCGTAGCTTGCCTGGTAATGCAGGTATTGGTCAGGTACGTTACCCAACGGCAGGATCAGCAAGTAGCGAAGAAGAGGCGCAGCCTTTTTATGTGAATGCGCCATTTGGCATCATCTTGGCCCACAACGGCAACTTAACCAATGCGCCAGCATTGCGTGATGAGATGTTCTATCGCGACCGTCGTCACATCAACACTAATTCAGACACAGAAGTGTTGCTGAACGTATTGGCTGATGAGTTACAACGCGCTACCAACAGCATTGCACTAGATGCGGGTGCTGCTTTTGCAGCTGTGACTGAAGTGCACAAGCGTTTGAAAGGTTCTTACGCGGTGGTGTCTTTGATTTCTGGTTATGGCTTATTGGCATTCAGAGATCCATTTGGTATTCGCCCACTTTGTATTGGTCGCATGGATACAGCACAAGGACCAGAGTGGATGGTGGCTTCTGAGTCTGTGACTTTGGAAGGTCTTGGTTTTAAATTTGTGAGAGACGTGGCCCCTGGTGAAGCAATATTCATTGGCGTGGATGGTCAATTCCAAAGTAAGTTATGTGCTGAGAATGCACGTTTGAACCCATGTATTTTTGAGTACGTTTATTTGGCGAGACCAGATTCATGCATTGATGGTGTGACGGTCTATGACGTGCGTTTATTGATGGGTAACTACTTGGCTGAAAAGATTGCTCGTGAGACAGATGTGTCTCAAATTGATGTGGTTATGCCAATTCCTGATTCAAGCCGTCCGGCTGCGATGCAAGTGGCAAAGTTGTTAGGTGTGCCATACCGTGAAGGTTTCTTTAAGAACCGTTATGTCGGTCGTACCTTCATCATGCCAGGGCAGGCAATGCGCAAGAAGTCGGTGCGCCAAAAGCTCAATGCAATGCGCTTAGAGTTCAAAGATAAAAATGTTTTGATCGTGGATGATTCGATTGTGCGCGGTACGACTTCTTACGAAATCGTACAAATGGCCCGTGATGCAGGTGCAAAGAAAGTTATCTTTGCATCAGCAGCGCCTCCTGTGCGATTCCCTAACGTTTACGGTATTGATATGCCAACTCGCAGTGAGTTAGTGGCTTATGGTCGTACGCACGATGAGATCACTAAATTGATCGGTGCTGATGAATTGATTTATCAAGATGTTGAAGATCTTAAAAAAGCTGTGCGCGATATCAATCCAGCGATTGCTAATTTTGATGCTTCTTGCTTTGATGGTCAGTACATCACTGGTGATATCACTGAGTCTTATTTGGATGCTCTAGAGGCCTCTCGCAACACGCCTAAATCTTTGGCAGATCGTCAGCAAGCGGAAGGTTCGGATTTAGCAAGATCACAATTACATTTACATTTGGCATCTCAAGAGTAGTATTGAGTCATGAGCGATAAAAAAAGAGCACCTCTAGACCTTAAAAATCTGCAAACTGACACTTTGGGTGTTAGGGCGGGTGTTCGTCGTACAGAATTCAACGAACATTCTGAAGCGATGTTTTTGACCTCTAGTTTTTGCTTTGACAGTGCTGCAGATGCGGCGCATGGTTTTGCAAATGCTGAAAAAGGTTTCATTTATTCAAGATTTACCAATCCAACTGTGGCCATGTTCCAAGATCGTTTGGCAGCCATGGAGGGTGGTGAGGCTTGTATTGCCACATCTTCTGGCATGTCAGCCATCATGACTGTAGCCATGTCACACCTGCAAGCAGGTGACCATGTGGTGTGCTCACGTTCTGTGTTTGGTGCGACGATTCAATTGTTCACTGCTATTTTGGGTAAGTTTGGCATTGAAACTACTTATGTAGATATGTCAGATCTTGGCTCATGGCAAGCCGCAGTTAAACCAAATACCAAAATGTTTTATTTGGAAACGCCATCTAATCCATTAACGGAAGTGGCTGACATTGCTGGTATTGCAAAGATTGCAAAAGCCGCTAATGCGCTCTACGTGGTTGATAACTGCTTTTGCACGCCTGCTTTACAAAAACCCATTGAACTAGGCGCTGATGTGGTGATTCATTCAGCGACGAAGTATTTGGATGGCCAAGGCCGTGTTTTAGGTGGTGCGGTTGTGGGCAAAGAAGAATTTATTTTGGGCAAAGTTTTTCCGTACGTGCGTACGGCAGGACCAACATTGTCTGCGTTTAATGCTTGGGTGGTTTTGAAGGGCTTAGAAACTCTCAATTTGAGAGTGGAAAAGCAAAGTCAATCTGCCCTTGAATTAGCCGAATGGTTAGAGCAGCAGCCAGCAGTAGAGCGTGTTTACCATCCAGGTTTGAAGTCTCATCCGCAGTATGAGTTAGCCAAGGCACAACAAAAAATGGGTGGTCCTATTTTGTCATTCACGCTCAAAGGCGGTAAAGAGGCTGCGTGGAAGGTGATTGATGGTACTAAGTTGTTATCGATCACTGCCAACTTGGGTGACACTAGAACCACTATCACGCATCCTGCTACTACAACGCATGTGCGTGTGACACCAGAAGCTCGTGCAGCTGCAGGTATCACTGATAGCTTGGTACGTATTGCTGTGGGTCTAGAAAATATTCAAGACATTAAAAATGATTTGATGGCAGGCTTAACGGCTAAATAAGACAAGCCATTACTCAATCAAACCGAAAAGGAAGTTTAAAAAGGAAGCTTAAAAGGCTTCCTTTTCTGCTTCTAGATAGGCAAGACTCACGTATTTGCCAATATTAGATTCAAAGCCTTTGGTATTTTTTGCGTATTTAATGACGCGAGGATCTTTTAATACCAAGCCCTTGGCGGTGCTTGGATCGACGCCATCCTTGACGGCTTGAACACAAGTTTCATAGATGCCGGCTAAAAAAGCACCATACTCATTCAGCAATTCTTTTTTAGCATGACCGTGGCCAGGTATCCAAAGCTGTTGACCAGCAGATTCGTAAAGAGCCTTGTATGTTTTGAATGTGCCAACATAAGATCCATCATCAATGTTGGCAATTCTTTGATCCATGGCGATATCGCCAACGTGTGTGACTTTATCTTCCACCACTTCCATACAAATATCACCAGGTGTGTGAGCCACGCCATAGTGGTGAACCTTGATGGTGACATCACCATAATTAAAAGTATCGCCATGTTTGACAGGGTGGGTTGGAGGTATCACTTTTGTGCCTACGGTGGCTTGATTGGTCCAGCGTTCCATCAAACTGCGCCAAGTGTTACCTTCAATACCTTTGATTTGTTCAAGGCTGTATGGGTGAGCATAAATGGGCATAGACCCATACGCATCAATAAAAGCTTGATTACCTAAAAAGTGGTCACCATGGTAATGAGAGTTAAAAATCGCAATCACAGGTTGCTTGGTCACTGTTTTGAGCATGCGGATTGCCATCTCACCAATCTGGACTGAGGCGCCACTATCTAACACCACAACACCCTTAGAGGTAATCGCAAAAGTGATGTTGGCCATCATGCCCTGATTTTCTGCTGTAGGAAATCCATCTGGTGAGTAAATCATCCACACATGCTTACTCAATTGTTTAATCGGGTGATCTTTAACGCGAGGACCTCTAATGAAATCCTCTGTGGCTTTGGCTAGCTCAATGGCTTGAGGTAAGACTAATAAACCCGCAGCGCCTAGAGTTAATTTAAGAATATTTCTGCGCTTATTCATCTTCAGTAACCTCGTGTGGTTATTTAATTAGTTCTGGATTAATCGGCATGATGTGAATTTGATCGGGGTCGAGGTAAATCTTTTTATGAGCACCCACTACGATACCCAGTCTTCTGAGCTCATTAGACGATGCTTGCCAAACGATTTGATCATCACATCCTTTTACTTGCCAATAGATCACCGCAATTTGACCCAATTGTCGGACTCTAATAACTTCACAGTCAATTAGATTGTTTTTGTAACTGTTTGTATTTTGTGTGTCGTCAATAACTTCAATGGAGTGACTTGGGATGACCCAAGCAACTTCAATTTCTTTCTTGATTTTTCCTTTGTCTTTCACTGTGAGTTGAAGATTCTGATTACCCCATGAGAGTTTCCCTGCATTAAAGATCCCCTTGAATAAGTTTGGGCTTCCCACTAATTCTGCAACGCGCGCATTACGCGGTTTATCTAGTAATTGTTGTGGGGGAGATGTTTGCAAGCTGGTGCCGTTATCAATAACCGTAATTTTGTCACCCAAGCGAATTGCTTCATTGAGATCATGGGTCACTAAGATGATCGGTAATGACACCGCTTGGCGTAATTCAGACAGTGCCTCATACAGATTTTGGCGAGTAGGGGCATCCACCGCTGAAAATGGCTCATCCAACAAAAGTAACTTGGGGTCGCGTGCTAATGCGCGCGCCAAGGCGACTCGTTGTTGTTGGCCGCCAGAGATTTCATGAGGGTAGCGATTAGCCAAGTCTGCAATGCGTAAACGTTTTAACCAGCGATGACCTTCGTCACGGGAAGAAATGTTTCTGGCAATGAGCGGAATACAGACATTTTCTAAAACTGTCAGATGTGGAAATAAAGCATATTGCTGAAATAAAAAACCCACGGATCTTCTTTCAGTGGGCACGCGAATATTCTGAGTTGTATCTAGCCAAGTTTGATCTTGGCATTGAATGAATCCATTCACGCTAGACAAGCCAGCAATGCTTCTTAATGCTGTGGTTTTGCCGCTACCTGATGGACCAACTAACACATGCAGTTCACCTGAATCACATTCAAATTGAATATTGATTGGAAAATCGTTTTGGC
Organism: uncultured Polynucleobacter sp.; assembly: GCA_964343915.1. Lineage (GTDB taxonomy): Bacteria > Pseudomonadota > Gammaproteobacteria > Burkholderiales > Burkholderiaceae > Polynucleobacter. The sequence goes on from CAYFKY010000034.1 coordinate 5,513, forward strand.
GATGAATATTAACCTTGAGCATTAGCGGATCTTCTTTTGATTCGTGAGTTGGTAACTTAAGGTAATTGCTAGTAATGATGTGAGCAATAGAGCCAAGGACATCATGGCTGCAGCAGCGTTATCCATGTTTTGCACGCTATCGTAAATGGAGATCGCGATTGTTTTTGTTTCGCCGGGAATCGATCCGCCAATCATTAGGACCACACCAAACTCACCAAGCGTGTGTGCAAATGTCATCACGGCAGCACTGATAATGCCGCGCCAAGCAAGAGGTAGTTGAATAAGCTTGAATGCCTGCCAACGATTGAGACCACTGCACTTTGCGGCTTCATTAATTTCTAATGGAATGGCTTCAAATGCCCGTTGAATGGGTTGAATCGCAAATGGCAGATTAAAAATAATCGATGCAATCACTAAGCCTGTAAATGTAAATGCCAATGGTTGATTCAATAATTGAACGTTGCTGAATGTCACCAGTAGGTAATAACCAAGAACAGTCGGTGGTAGTACCAGTGGTAGTGCAAGGGATGCTTCTAGCAATGATTTATTTTTTTTGCTGTGCGCAAGTTGATAGCCCGCCCAGATGCCAAAAGGAATTAAAAAGAACAAGGTACACAAGGCTAGCTTTAAAGAAAGTATGAGGGCTTGTGTATCAAATGACATAGTTAGTGAAATTTTATAGTTGTTTTAGGAAAATTAATTTCAGTTAGAAAAAGCAAATAAGTGTTGATAAAAAAAGCATAGTGCTTACCCTTAAAGTATGCAAAAACAAACAACTTTTTGTTATTTACATATTTCAAAAAGATCTATAAACATGAATAATCTCATACTAGTTGAAAAAATATTCAACACAGATAATTTTGTGTCGTTTGAACTTTGGGGGTCCTGTGCCAGTTAAAAAGAAATCTACACCAATAGGTAGGTTACGTCGTGCGCCAGAAAACTTTGTCACTCAGCAATTTGCTGATGAAGTTTATGAGCATGGCTTGAGTGAAGAACGTCGCGGTTTCTTGCGTAAGAGTTTTGTTGCAGCCTTGGGTGCAACAGCTGCAGGAACAGCAATTGCCGCTGAAGGCGAAAAAGTTATTTTGGAAAAGCAACAATGGCAAACGACCTTGGGTCAACCAGTTGCTGCTCGTCCATACGGTATGCCATCTCAATGGGAGGCTGCATTACAGCGCCGTGAGTCACCTGGTTTGACTCGTGTGCCTGCAGCATCAGTGGCGTTTTCTCCGTTACAAGGATTCTTCGGCATCATCACACCGAATGGTTTGCACTTTGAGCGTCATCACCAAGGTTGGTATGACATCGACCCAGCGCAACACCGTTTGATGATCAACGGTTTAGTGCGTCAAGAAAAAGTATTCACGATGGATGACTTGATGCGCTTGCCTAGCGTGTCACGTATTCACTTTATTGAGTGCGGTGCTAATACAGGTTTAGAGTGGGGTAACGTGGCGGTGCCAAGCGTACAGTACACGCACGGCATGTTGTCATGCTGCGAGTTCACAGGTGTGCCTCTATCAGTTTTGTTAGACATGTGTGGCGCTGACCTGAAAAAAGGTAAGTACATCTTGGCTGAAGGTGGCGATGGTTCTGGTATGACTAGAACTATTCCAATGGATAACGCGTTAAAAGACGTACTAGTTGTTTGGGGTATGAACGGCGAAATGTTGCGCCCAGAAAACGGTTATCCATTGCGCCTCTTAGTGCCTGGCGTACAAGGTGTGAGTTCTGTGAAGTGGTTGCGTCGTATTGAAGTAGGTGACATGCCATATGCAACCAAAGATGAAGCGGTTCACTACATCGACTTGTTGCCAAGTGGTTTACATCGTCAATACACGACCGTACAAGAATGTAAGTCTGTGATCACAACACCATCAGGTGGCCAACAGTTGCTAGACAAAGGTTTCTACAACATCAGTGGTATGGCATGGTCTGGTCGCGGCAAAATCAAACACGTTGATATTTCAGTGGATGGTGGCAATAACTGGCGCAGAGCTCGTTTAGAGACGCCAGTGTTATCTAAGGCAATCACTCGCTTTAATATGGACTGGGTATGGGATGGCTCGCCAGCTATCTTGATGTCTCGTGCTACTGACGAAACTGGCTACGTACAACCAATGGTGAAGCAGTTGCGTGAAGTGCGCGGTACACGTTCTATCTATCACAACAATTCAATTCAAGCGTGGAAGCTTGATGTGAACGGGGAGTTAAGCAATGTTCAAGTTGGCTAATCAATTAACTAAACACCTCGTTGTAGCTGGTTTGGCATTTGCTGCAGTATCAGCTGTTAGCGCGCAAACCAAATATCCAAATATTGGTCGTGAGGCCACTAAAGCTGAAGTAGCTGCTTGGGATATTGATGTAAGACCTGACTTCAAAGGTCTACCAAAAGGATCTGGCACAACAGCTCGTGGTCAAGAGATTTGGGAAGGTCGTTGCGCATCATGTCATGGTACTTTTGGTGAATCTAACGAGGTGTTTACACCAATCGTTGGTGGTACCACCAAAGATGACATCAAAACTGGTCGCGTGGCTTCTTTAACGAGTGAAAAGCAACCTCAAAGAACTACTTTGATGAAAGTGGCAACGGTATCAACACT
>CAYFKY010000035.1:0-7950 GCA_964343915.1 uncultured Polynucleobacter sp.
ACCTCGGCAATCTCTTCTGCACCGACTTGTGTACGCAATAATTTATTTTTACTAGAAGTAGCTTTTTCCTCAGCAACAGCAGCAGACTTCAATTTACCTTCTAGCTCAGGTAATTTGCCGTATTGCAATTCAGCGACCTTCTCCAACTTACCGTCGCGCTGCAACTTAGCAATCTCAGACTTCACCTTATCAATTTCCTCTTTGATTGAGGCAGTACCTTGAGCCGCACCCTTTTCCGACTTCCATACTTCTTCAAGATCAGCATACTCTTTGCCCAAACGCTTGATTTCCTCTTCAATTAATCCAAGACGTTTTTGAGAAGCTTCATCTTTTTCTTTTTTAACAGCTTCACGTTCAATTTTCAATTGGATCAAGCGACGGTCCAGCTTATCCATCACCTCTGGCTTAGAGTCAATTTCCATTCTGATACGCGAAGCAGCTTCATCAATTAAGTCGATGGCTTTGTCTGGCAAGAAACGATCAGTGATGTAGCGATGCGACAACTCGGCAGCAGCAACAATCGCTGGATCCGTGATTTCTACACCGTGATGCAATTCATATTTTTCCTGTAAGCCACGCAAAATAGCAATCGTGTCTTCAACACTAGGCTCACCCACCATGACCTTTTGAAAACGACGCTCTAAAGCCGCATCTTTTTCAATGTATTGACGATACTCATCAAGGGTAGTTGCACCAATGCAATGCAACTCACCACGAGCTAATGCCGGCTTTAACATATTGCCCGCATCCATTGCGCCGTCAGCCTTACCTGCACCCACCATGGTGTGGATCTCATCGATGAAGACAATCGTTTGCCCCTCATCTTTGGCAACATCATTAAGAACTGCTTTCAATCGCTCTTCGAATTCACCACGATATTTAGCGCCAGCCAACAATAAAGCCATGTCCAATACTAGAACACGCTTATTTTTCAAAGTTTCTGGCACTTCGCCATCAACAATACGCTGGGCTAAGCCCTCAACAATCGCTGTCTTACCAACACCTGGTTCACCAATTAATACAGGATTATTTTTAGTGCGTCGTTGCAAAATTTGAATCGCGCGACGAATTTCATCGTCTCGTCCAATCACAGGATCTAACTTACCCTGACGGGCACGGTCTGTTAAATCAAGGGTATATTTTTTCAACGCCTCACGTTGATTCTCAGCATCAGCACTATTCACAGATTGCCCTCCACGCACTGCCTCAATAGCAGTTTCTAATGATTTACGAGTAATACCAGCTAGCTTAAATGACTTACCAAGCTCACCTTTGTCATCAGCCAATGCCAATAAAAATAGTTCACCAGCGATAAAGTCATCGCCACGCTTATTGGCTTCCTTTTCCGTTAAATTCAAATGAGCCGCCAAAGATCTGCCAATCTGAACATCACCACCAGTACCCTGTACTTGGGGTAACTTTGCAACTAAGGCTTGCACAGCTTTTTCCAAAGATGGCACATTACCACCCGCCCGATTGATCAAGGACTTGGCTGAGCTATCAGCCTGTTGCAACATTGCCAAAAGGACATGCTCAGACTCAATATATTGATTGTCAGCGTTCAATGCCAAGCTCTGGGCTTCGCCCAAGGCTTCTTGAAATTTACTTGTTAACTTATCTAATCGCATGGATATCTCCCATATTCAATATCTAGTATGTGGGCACTAAAGTGAGGATTTCAAGTGATTTAGATCAAATAAATGGCTAGCTTTATCATAGAGGTATGTCATGGTGTTTATACCTCTTAGAATGTTCTGATGGAAGCTACTACGCTGGCATCACCAATGACTTGGAGAATCGCATAAAAGCTCACAATAACGGCACTGGCGCCAAATATACTCGTGGCAGAGGCCCAGTAAAACTGCTCGCCCAACAATCATTTGATAACCGCTCTGAAGCCTCAAAAGCAGAAAATGCCATCAAAAAATTACCTAAAAGTCTCAAATTAGGATTTTTTGCGTGAGTACTCAGCAACTAGAAGAGATTCAGGAGCGAATCCAAACCTTTTATGAAGCTGTCCAATCCAATTGGCCAGGTTTTAAAGTGAGGCGTGGACAAGAGCAAATGTTTGCTCAAATCGCAGGTACTCTGAGCCATGCAAAAAGCAATAAAGAAGAAAGAACGGGCGACAACATCCTGGTCGTTGAGGGTAAAACAGGTGTTGGCAAAACCCTAGGCTATCTGATACCTGCCATTGTCTTCAGCAAATTACTGGGTAAAAGAGTCATCATTAGTACCGGTACTGTTGCTCTGCAAGAGCAATTACTCCAAAAAGATTTACCCGCCTTAGCCAAACTATCTCCCATTGCATTTGAATATGCCCTTGCCAAAGGACGTGGCCGATACGTTTGCAATATTCGGCTTGAACAAATCAGTGGCAAAACCAAACAAGCAGCATTGTTTGAAGACGCTAATTGGGATGGCCCACCCAAAGAACAAGATAAAGATAACTATGCTGATGCCTTGGCAGCATTGAATGAAGGCGAATGGAACGGAGAAAAAGACACAGCACCACCAGAAATCACCGACGGTATGTGGTCGAAAATTGCCGCAGAACGTAGCTCATGCCTTGGCAAACATTGCCAACGCTTTAATGCATGCCCTTATTTCAATGCCCGCAGAGAACTAGTTAAAGCTGATTTAATTATTGCCAATCATGATTTAGTCATTTCAACGATTGCTTCTGGCTCAAAAATATTGCCAGACCCATCAGAAACCCTCTACGTATTTGATGAGGCTCATAACTTACCTCAGGTTGGCATCAAACACTTTGCCTCATCAGTGGGATTGATTGCCAGCACTCGGTGGCTTGAAAAAATCATGGCAGCAGTTTTGCGAGCAGATGCCCTGCTGCCAGAATCAAGTGGCAAAATTGTTGAAGAGGTACATGGTTATGTAGAAGATTTAATCATGCATACACGCCAAATGATTAATTCATTGCGCTTAGCCAATTTTGTGACACATGAAGACCCCATTCATCGATTCAAGAACGGAAACCTGAGCGATGAATTTGCTAGCTATGCCGAGACAATCGGACCGCTAGCCATAGGTTTAAACAACCGCATCAGCAAAATTCTGCAGCAACTCAATGACCACAGAAATAACAGCATTGATAAAGACTCCTTCAGCCCCGCTATTTTAGAAATTGGCAGCTATCAATCAAAAACAGAAAATCTATCGAATACCTGGCACTTAATGCAAGCCGAAGGAAATCCCCCTATCGCCAAATGGGTTGAGTGGCAGGATTTGGGGTCGACTTTTGACTTCAAGCTACACGCCTCACCTATTAGTGCTGCTCAAAATTTGGCTCAGACACTTTGGTCCACTAGTTCAGCAGCCGTCTTAACTTCTGCCACACTCAGAACCTTGGGAGATTTTCAATATTTCCTTAGTCAAACTGGCTTGAATTGGTTTCCCAAGACCAATACGTTTGAGGCAGAATCACCATTTAACTATGAAGATCAAGGTACATTTGTTGTGCCAGAAATGCTTCAGTGTCCAAGTGCCAATGCTGAGGGGCACACACAAGAGCTTTCTACAGAGATACCCAAACAACTTGATGATCTGCAACATGGCGCTTTAGTTTTATTCACATCCAAGAAACAGATGAAGCAAGTCTATGAAGATTTACCAAACGAGTTCTTACAAGATGTTTTGATGCAAGGTGATATGCCACGCAATCAATTAATCAAGAATCATGAATCCAGAATCAACCAAGGGCAACGCAGTATTTTGTTCGGTATGCAAAGTTTTGGCGAGGGCTTAGACCTACCCGGAAAAATGTGCGAAGTGGTTGTTATTACTAAGCTACCATTTGCACCACCCGACTCACCTATTGAGGAAGCAAAAGCAGAATGGTTGGAAAAGAATCAAGGCAACCCTTTTTATGAAATCAGTGTGCCTGCTGTGGCCTTGAAATTACAACAATGGGTCGGACGCGGCATCCGCACAGAAACTGATCACGCAAAAATTGTTGTTTTAGATAAGCGCTTAAGAACTAAGCCCTACGGCAAAAAACTACTGGCAGGATTGCCGCCATTCAAACGCCTGATGTAATTTAGTTACTGAAGATTTACTGCCACTTTTTGAGCGCTTCATCATCACTCAGGCGAGCATCCACCCAACGCGCCCCCTCTGGAGTGTCTTCTTTTTTCCAAAATGGCGCTAAGGTCTTCAAATAGTCCATGACGTATTCGCAGGCAGCAAATGCCTCACCACGATGCGCACTAGTGACAGCTGTCAAAACAATTTGATCTTCAACTTGAAGAGGCCCCACTCGATGAATGATCAAAACATCATAGATATCCCAGCGTGCCTTGGCTTTCTCAATAATCTCCTCAAGAGACTTCTCCGTCATTCCTGGGTAATGCTCCAAGGTCATTGCGGCGACTTCAGAACCATCATTACGATCACGCACAGTTCCAACAAAAGCAGCCACTGCACCAACGCGCGCATCACCTGCCCTGAGTTTTTTTAACTCTAATGACAAATCAAAATCTTCTGTTTGGATACGAACTGGCATGATTTAACCGCCTGTAACCGGAGGGAAAAAAGCGACTTCTGCTTGTTCAACAAGCACAACATCACCCTCAACCATTTCATGATTCAAGGCCATCCGAATCGCCTTAGTCTCTGCGAGTGCTTCAGCCCAAAGATCACCTCTAGACCTTAAATGCTGGCGTAACTGCCCTACCGTTGTAATACCAGCCGGCACATCTACTGATTCTTGAGAAATCTTCAAGGTTTCACGTAGTGATGCAAAGAATTTAATAGTGACTTTCATAACAATAGATTAAATCATTCCTGAAAAAGGCATGTATTTAACTAAATCACCCTTTTTAATTGTTTGATTCGGTGGGTTATCTACCAAACCATCTGCCCAAGCGGCACTCGTCAGCACACCCGAACTTTGATTAGGGAACAGATCTAAACCACCCTCAGCATTGATGCGAACTCGAAGAAATTCATTGCGACGATCAGCGCGAGGCCACTCAAAGTCTGAACGCATCATCATGGATGGAGTTGAGATCACTGTACGACCTTGAAGCTTAGCGATGAAAGGTCTAACAAATAATAAGAATGTCACAAAGCTTGAAACAGGATTGCCTGGTAAGCCCATGAACCAAGCTTCAGAATTGGCAGTTGCTTCCTTTCTAACTGCACCAAATGCCAATGGTTTACCTGGTTTAATGGCAATTTGCCACATATCCAATCGACCTTCAGCCGTGACTGCAGGCTTGATATGATCCTCTTCGCCTACAGATACACCACCAGAAGTAATGATCAAGTCATGCTCTTTACTCGCTTGGCGTAAAGCAGCTTTAGTAGCGTCCAACGTATCAGGAACAATGCCCAAATCCGTCGCCTCACAACCTAAGGCTCGAATACAAGCCAATAAGGTATCGCGATTTGAGTTATAGATAGCACCGGGTTTTAATGGCTCACCCGGCAACGTTAATTCATCGCCTGTAAAGAAAGCAGCCACTTTGATTCTTCTAAAAACAGGTAATTTGGCATGACCTGCCGAGGCAGCAACACCCAACTCTTGGGCTCTTAAATACGTACCCTGACTCAAAGCAACTTGATCAGCTTTAAGGTCTTCACCCTGCATACGAATCCATTGCCCAACTTCTGGAATCTCTTGAATGATGACTTGGTCACCATTAGCAACACATGCCTCTTGCATCACAACTGCATCAGCCCCCATAGGAATGGTGGCACCAGTAAATATGCGTGCAATTGTTCCAGGCTTTAACTCAACACCCACATGCCCCGCAGGAATACGTTGAGACACCTCAAAAGATTGCCCCACCTTCTGAATGTCTGCAACTCTAACCGCATAACCATCCATCTGTGTATTGTTCATAGGTGGCACATCAACCAGACTAAAAACATCTTGAGCCAAGACTCTACCTAGAGCTTCTTGAGTGGCGACCCATTCAACTTCAGTGACAGATTTCGCTTGCGATAAAAGGTGCTGCAACGCTTCTGCAGCAGTCTTCATAGATGGTTTTGCATTTGCTTGTGACATGTAATAAGTCTAATGGTATTGAGTTTATTTTGCTAAAACACCAACAACTGACATAACATGCTGCGCAATTTCCTCAACGTTATCCAAGTCAAGCACTGGAATATCCCTATTAAGCTCAGGTTTCTTGGTAGCCGTTTTACCGCCTGGATAAGCAATCGCCAAAATATTTAAATCATCATTCGCTTTACAGCCACGATTAATGCACTCTTCATGCTCAGCACGCCATAGTTCAATTTTGGGAATATTGGCATTTTTAAAACCCTCAACTATGACCAAATCACAAGGCGACAATTTACTTAATTGCTCTTCAATAGTTGGCTCAGCAGATTGTTTTAATTCATGCATCAACACCCAACGTTGGTCTGATACTAGCAAGACCTCACTAGCTCCGGCTTTGCGATGTCTATATGAATCTTTGCCAGGCTGATCAATATCAAAATGGTGGTGGGTGTGTTTAATAACAGCCACATTGATACCTTGTTCAGTAAAACAGGTAATCAATTGTTCAATTAATGTTGTTTTACCAGTCCCAGAATAAGCAACAAAACCTATAACAGGTGTTTTGCCTTGAAACTGAGAGTGATTAGCCATTAATTACAGACCAGTGTGTTTAGCCACAAAATCTTTAACTGCATTCAAGTCCGCGGGCATCACAGTCACTCGCTGCGGCTTATCTTCAATACCCACAAATGATGCAGGACGATCAGGTGCACGACCAATTGCCTCTTCAATAGTTTCAGCAAACTTAATTGGCAAGGCAGTCTCTAATACCAACATTGGGATATCTTTTTGCAAGTTCTCACGAGCGACCTTCACGCCATCAGCTGTGTGGGTATCAATTAACACACTGTACTTCGCATGAATATCGCGAATCGTTTCTACACGGTTAGCGTGAGTGCTCTTACCTGAAACAAATCCATATTTAGAGATATCTTTGTAGGCGGGGTCATTGGATAAATCAAAACCGCCCTTGGTTTCTACATCTTTAAACATTTGCGCTGTTCTGGCTGCATCTTGACCAACAAGATCGTAAACAAAGCGCTCAAAGTTACTTGCCTTTGAAATATCCATCGATGGACTGGTTGTATGGAATGTTTCAGCAGATTTGCGAGCTCGGTAGATGCCAGTTTTGAAAAATTCATCCAAAACATCATTTTCATTGGTGGCAACCACCAATTTTTCAATCGGCAAGCCCATCATGCGTGCAATGTGACCAGCACACACATTACCAAAATTGCCCGATGGCACGCAGAAAGAAACCTTCTCACTGCTGCTCTTAGTGGCTAACAAATAGCCTTGGAAGTAATACACCACCTGAGCCACAACACGTGCCCAGTTGATCGAATTAACCGTACCAATCTTATGCTTTGCCTTATAGGCATGATCATTACTCACACCCTTGACAATATCTTGCGCATCATCAAAAACACCATCAATGGCAATGTTGTAAATGTTTTCATCTTGCAATGAGTACATTTGCGCCACTTGGAATGGGCTCATCTTGCCATTGGGTGACAACATAAATACACGTACGCCTTTTTTGCCGCGCATCGCATATTCAGCGGCACTGCCTGTATCACCAGAAGTAGCGCCCAAAATATTTAACTCTTGGCCCTGCTTATTCAAGGTGTACTCAAATAAGTTACCCAAAAGCTGCATAGCCATATCTTTAAATGCCAATGTTGGGCCATTAGAAAGACTCAACAAGCCAAGACGTGTTCCCTGCTCGTCACCCAACCAATGAATGGGCGTAATATCTTCCGCACGATCATCAGCACGACCATTGCAATAGACTTCTGCGGTATATGTTTTTTTAACTAAAGCCCTTAAATCTTCACTGGGCATGTCATCACAGTAGAGACTTAAAACCTCAAAAGCCAAATCTGCATAAGATAAGCCACGCCAAGCATCTAGCTGAG